>CAJWMX010000226.1 GCA_913043805.1 uncultured Acidobacteriota bacterium
CACAGCCGCGTGCCGGTCTGGGAAGACGACCCCGACGACATCGTGGGCCTCGTCCATCGGCGTGACATCCTGAGCGCGGCGGCCCAGGACGAGTTCGACACTCCTCTGGAGCAGCTCATGCGCCCCGTGCACTTCGTGGTGGAGAGCGCCAAGCTGGACCAGCTGCTGCGGACGTTCCTCGAGCAGCGTCAGCACCTGATGGTGGTGACGGATGAGTACGGATCGGTGAGCGGCATCGTGACGCTCGAAGACGTCCTCGAGGAGATCCTCGGCCGCGAGATCGTCGACGAGTTCGACCGCGTCGCCGACCTCCGAGCCTTCGCCCGCCAGCAGCGCGGCATCAAGCAGTAGTCAGTAGGAGAATCCCTTGAAACTGACGCGGAAGAACAGGGTGTAGAGCACCGGCACCAGCCCCAGGGTCAGCATCGTCGCGAACAACAACCCGAAGATGATCGCGATGGCCATAGGCTCATACATCGGCCCGCCACCGAACCATAGCGGCAACAAACCCGCGACGGTCGTCGCCGTCGTCAACAGGATCGGCCGGAAGCGCCGTTGCGCCGCCTCGACGATCGCGCGCGCCGGCGGAAGACCGTTCTGGTCGATCTCGATACCGATCCGGTCGATGAGCACGATTGCGTTGTTGATCACGATGCCGGCCAGGGCGATGATGCCGAGCAGCTGGTCCACCGCGTCGCGCGCACCGTCCAGCGACCAGTCGCCCACCCGCCGGGCGCCGGTGGGAAACGACACCTGGAATTCGTGACCTACGAGATCGAGCACTTCCTCCTCGATGAGACCACGGAGCTCGTCGTTCCGCTCCCAGGGTCCGTCGAGGACGACGCCGGCCACGCAGGGGCGGCACACCGGCTGAGCGGACGCGGGCGCACCGCCACCCACAAACGCCGCAAGAATGAGGATGAGGAAGAACCCTCGATACCGACTCGGACGCATCTGGAACCTCCTGGCCGCCAGATCGAGTGGATGTCACCAGGCTCCGGTCCGGGGAGACCGGATGGCCATAGTCAGGCTGACCAAGCACGCCGTCAGGGCGCTCTCGCCATTGCACGACCGACCCGGACTGTGCCTCCCAGGTGACACTCCGTTCTCACCCAGGTGACAGCTGAGGGCTTTCCAACCCTTCTGAGTGGGTCCGACCCCCCAGGGCTTGGGGCCTGACGGACCATACCCACGAGTCTGAATGTGGAACGGGGTTTGCTCCGCACGGGGTACCCCACTGCCGCGCCTGCGGGAGGAAGCTCGGTGCCTGTTTCGAAACGCCATTCGGCGTGGGTCTCGCTGGTCGGGGCCCTCGCGCTACTCGTGTTGCCGGTCTCACTCGACGCCCAGCAACGTCGACGGGATCCGGGTCCTTCGACCTCTCGGGCCGTCCCGCGCTCATCAGGACAAGCCGGCCGTCCGGTTGGCGGCCGCGGCGGCAGACGCGTCACCGGCTGGTATGGGCCGCGCTACGGGTACGGCCCGTACTGGCGCGGCTACTACGGTCACCCCTGGGGCTACTACCCATACTGGGGCCAGCTGCACTACTACGGCCTCTACGAGGAACGTGGTTCGCTGCGAATCGACGTCGAACCGGAAGAGACCGAGGTGTATGTCGACGGCTACTACGCCGGCATGGTCGACAGCTACGACGGCTTCTTCCAGCGGTTGCACCTGCCGCCGGGCGAGCACGACATCGAATTGAGGCTCGAGGGCTACCGGAGCATCCAGGAACAGATTTACCTGTCGATCGGCTCGACCTACCGCATCACGCACCAGATGGAGCCTCTGGGCCCCGGCGAAACGACACCGCCGCCGCCAGACCCTCCGGAGCCACCGGTTCCGCAGGATGCCTTCGCGCCACCACCGGACCGCGCCCCGCCCCCACCGCCGAGAGAAGCGCCTCCTGAGCGGGGGCTGCCGGAGCGGGCCGACGCCTCGGGGCTGGGGACGCTGGTCATCCGGGTACAACCCGACGATGCGCTGATCCTGGTCGACGGCGAGGAATGGCGCACGCCGAGAGGCGCGCGGCTGGAGCTCGACCTGGCGGCGGGACCGCACCAGGTGGAGATTCAGCGCGAGGGCTATGAAGGCTATGTCACGACGGTGCGGCTGATGGACGACGAAGTCACGAACGTCAACATCAGTCTGCCCCGGATAGGGGGCGTTCGATGAGGCAGTGCTGCGGCTTCCTGGCCGGCGGAACCGTGCTGGCAACGCTGCTCCTGGCGCCAGTCTCGACCGTCGCGCAACCCGACAACGGTGGCTCGCTCCAGATGCAGGAGGTCGACAACAAGTGGGTGATCGGTCCCGACTTCCGGATCACCGATGTCGAAGGAGACCTGTCGACGATGGCCGGGGTCTACGGCGGTCGGCTGCTCGACAACCGGCTGCTGCTCGGAGCGGGCGCCTACTGGCTGGTCGACGGCGCTCGCGGCACCGACATGCGCTACTTCGGGCCGATGGTCCAGTGGTCGACCAACCGCGATTCGATGGTCAACGTGTCGGTACGGAGCCTCTTCGGACTCGGCAGCGCCGACCGCACGTTCGGCTTCGGGTCGGGGTTCGGCGACTTCGACGGGCCATTCTATGAAGCCTCCCACGTGCACGGTGGGTTCGGAGGGTTCGGTCGCGGCTTCGGTCGAGGCCGCGGGTTCGACCGCGGACGCGGCTTTGGGCGCTACTACGGTGAGTTCTTCGTGGCCGAGCCCCACGTCGGCGTACAACTTCGTGGCACCGACTGGTTGACCCTCAACCTGGGCAGCGGGTACCGGGTGGTGAGTGGCGACAACGGTTTCGGTCGCGATCTCTCCGGCGCCAGTTTCAGCCTCGGTCTCCAGGTAGGACGGTAGGTTCCAGGACGACGTCGGCGCAGCGGACGGACCGGTCAGCGACGGCAGGCGTCTCGTCAGCCTCCGACCGATCTGATAGTGTCCCGGGAACATCTACTTCCCCAGGGAGACCCCAATGACCGCACGTCTGGCTCATCCGCTGCTGGCGACACTCGCACTCACCCTGCTCGTCGCCCCAACCCGCGCCAGCGAGGACCTGCCGACGGCCGCACCGGAAGCGGTGGGCCTGTCCGAAACCCGGCTCGACCGATTGACGGAGGCGATGCAGGCCTATGTCGACGGTGGGGACCTGGCCGGGGCCGTGGTGATCGTGGCGCGCCAGGGCCGCGTGGCCTACCACCACGCCTTCGGGCAGCAGGATCTGGAGTCCGGGGCGTCGATGCAGAACGACGCCATCTTCCGGATCGCGTCGCAGACCAAGGCCATCGTCAGCACCGGCGTGATGCTGCTGCAGGAAGACGGCAAGCTGTTGATCTCCGACCCGGTCGGCCGCTATCTACCGGCGTTCGAGCGCACGACGGTCGCCCAGCGCCGCGAGGCCGGCGGGTACGACGTGGTGGAATCGCGCGGTCCGGTGACAATACGGCAGCTGCTGACCCATACCTCGGGCGTGAGCTATGGCAACGGCCCGGCGAGCGACCAATGGGAAGAGGCCGGCATCCAGGGGTGGTACTTCGCCGACCGCGACGAGCCGGTCCGTGCGACGATCGACCGGCTGGCCGCTCTCCCCTTCGACACCCACCCCGGCGCGGCCTGGGTCTACGGCTACAACACCGACATCCTGGGCGCGCTGATCGAGGCGGTGAGTGGCATGCCGCTGGACGAGTTCCTCCAGACCAGAATCTTCGACCCTCTCGGGATGGAAGACACCCACTTCTATCTTCCGGACGGGAAACGGGATCGGTTGGCGACCGTATACTCGGCGACCCCTGGTGGCCTGAAGCGAGCGCCCGACCCGGGACACATGGTGGGGCAGGGAGCGTACGTCGATGGGCCACGAACCAGTTTCTCGGGAGGCGCAGGCCTGCTCTCGACCGCTACCGACTACGCTCGCTTCCTGCAGATGATGCTGAACGGCGGCGAACTCGACGGCAGCCGCGTGCTCAGCCGCAAGACGGTCGAGCTGATGACGACCAACCACCTGACGCCCGAGCAGACCTTCCGCGCCGGGCAGGGCTTCGGACTGGGCTTCTCGGTGGTCGAGGACGTCGGGGCCAGAGGACTTCCGGGGTCGGTCGGCGAATACGGTTGGGGCGGCGCCTATCACTCAACCTACTGGGTCGACCCGGCCGAGGAGCTGGTGGTGGTCTATCTCACGCAGCTGATCCCTGCTCGCGGCCTCGACGACCACGGCAAGCTCCGGGCTCTGATCTATCAGGCCATCGAGGACTAGCCACGAGTCAGGGCGCAAAAGGAACCGACATGGCGACCGTCACCGCATCGTTGAAGCAGGGCACCCGGGTGGACATCCGGTCCCGTCAGTTTCTCTGGCGAAGCGACGAACCGCCAGGCGCCGGCGCCGATAGCGGTCCGACGCCCTACGAGTTTCTGCTCGGCAGCCTGGCCGCCTGCACGGCGATGACGCTACGGCTGTATGCGGACCACAAGGAGATTCCGCTGGCTGGGGTCGACGTGGACCTGGAGTTCGATAGGATCCATGCCGACGACTGCGTGGACTGCGACGAGCGCGCGGACGGACTCGTGGAGCGAGTGCGCAGCAATGTCACGATTCGTGGCGACCTGACCGACGCCCAACGGGCCCGTCTCACACAGGTGGCCAAGCGCTGCCCGGTACACAAGAGCCTCGACAACGGTGTCCACATCGTGGACAGCATCGCCTTTCCCGACACCGAAACGGCCAGCGGCAACCCCACCTAGAACGGACCGCTGGGGTTCCTGGCGAGGCGTCCGGATTGCCGGGAGCCAGGCCGGGTACCTGTGACCGACGAAGCAACGCTGCCGGACGGGCGCCTCGCAGGATCCCGCTACCAGGCTTCCATTTCGAACCCGATGTCTCGGCGCTCGGCCGTGGCCTTCAGGTCTGCCCTCGAGGCCGGGTTGCCGCAGGTCAGCAGGACGGTCTTCCCTGCAGGGTGACGCTCACGAAGCGCGTCGACGTTCAGATGCCTGGGCAACACCGGGTGTACCAATCGCTCGAGCGCCAGGTTCGCCGCCACGACCGACACATCGCTCTTGGCCTTGGTCAGCTTCTCTTCTTCGGCGGTCGGCAGGCCGAAAATCAGCCGCACGACGTTGTTTGCCCGGCCCTGACCGATGTGCGGATCGACCTCGGCCTCCTGGGCCGGACGGCTGATGGTGGGTAGATAGAGGAAGTCGAAACGCCCCGCAGCCTCGATCTCCGAAAACAGGCGGTGGAAGGCCAGTTCCCGGACGCTGCGATGCGTCTGCACCAACGTGTAGCGCCGGGTCTCATCGGCCCGCGCCTCGGCGTGCAGCTGCTTGACCATCGAGGCGAAGGGCGCCACGCCGGTGCCCGTGCCAACGAGCAACACGCTCTCTGCGTCGCCGGCCCGGTCGCTCAGCGTGAAGGTGCCGGCGAGCCGATCTACATACTTCACCTCGCACCCGGTCTCGGACCCCATCTTGAAGAGCGCCTCGCTG
>CAJWMX010000227.1 GCA_913043805.1 uncultured Acidobacteriota bacterium
TGATGGACGGCAAGGGACGGGCCTGGATCACGCAGGCGGTGCGGCCGAATGACGTGCCGAACTGGTGTCTCGAGGGATCGGACCACCCGTTCGCGGAGTACTACCCGATCCAGCACCGGGCCGAGTCGCGACAGCTGTCCTACTACGATCCAGCGACCGAGAAGATCGTCCTGATCGACACCTGCTATTTCACCCATCACCTGCAGTTCGCCGACGACGAGGACGACACGCTCTGGTTGAGCGGATCGACCGAGGCGGTGGGTTGGCTCAAGACCCGGCTCTATGACGAGACCGGCGACGAGCGGACGGCGCAGGGCTGGTGTCCGACCGTGATCGACACGAACGGTGACGGTGTGATCACCAAGCCGTGGACCGAGCCGACCAACGACGGCGAGGTGGAGGTGGACCCGGCGCGGGACACCCGCATCGGGAGCCTCGACAAGTTCCAGCGCGCCTACGGCATCATCCCGCATCCGGATGGATCGGTCTGGATCACCAGGCGGTTCCCGGTGCCCGGTCAGCTGATCCGTCTCGAGCTCGGCGACGATCCGCCCGAGACGTGCAAGTCTGAGGTCTACGAGCCACCGTACGACCCGACGGGTGACCCGTCGGCCTGGGGATACGGTCCTCGCGGTATCGACGTGGATCGCAACGGCCTGATCTGGACCGCGCTGGGCGGCAGCGGCCACTTCGCGAGCTTCGACCGAACGAAGTGCGCGGTCCTGAACGGTCCGACCGCGACCGGCCAGCACTGCGCCGAGGGGTGGTCCCTCTACCAGACGCCCGGGCCGAGCATGCAGGGCGTCGAGGGGACGGCGAATGCCGACTACCACTACTACAGCTGGGTCGACCAGTTTGACTCGCTGGGATTGGGAGCCAACGTCCCGATTGCTACCGGCACGTCGTCAGACGCACTCCTGGCGCTGATGCCGGACAGCGGCGAGTGGGTGACGATGCGGGTGCCCTATCCGCTGGGGTTCTACAGCCGTGGCCTGGACGGGCGGATCGACGACCCGAACACCGGATGGAAGGGCCGCGGCGTCTGGGCCAGCTTCAACACCGGGTCGCCGTATCACCTCGAAGGCGGGAAGGGCACGACCAGCGAGATCGTCCAGTTCCAGTTCCGCCCGCATCCGCTGGCGGAATGAGCCATGTGGCCATTTTGCGGGGGGCTTCCTTCGCCAAATGCCTGCGCGCCTGTAGCCCGTAGCCTGAAGCCGGCGGGCCCCCGAGACGGTGGCCCGCCCTACACCTCGGATAACTCGTTGATCGGTTCGCCGGTGCTGTCACCAAACGTCTCGGTCGGCACCCCGAGCTTGTTGAGCAGCGTCAGCTGCAGGTTGGTCAGCCGCTGCGTCTGGTCGGCATACTTGACGTGCCGCCCCCCCTTGACCAGGCCGGCGCCGCCGCCCGCCAGGAGAATCGGCAGGTTGCGGATGTCGTGGCTGTTCCCCTCGCTGATGGCGCTGCCATACAGCACGATGACGTTGTCCAGCAGCGTCGCGTCCCCATCGCTGGTGGTGGCCAGCTTCTCCAGGTAGTACGCGAACAGGTTGGTGTGATACGCGTTGATCTTCGCCAGGCTGGCGATCTTGTTCTTGTCGCCGCCGTGGTGCGAGATCGGGTGATGCGAGTCTGACACGCCGATCTGTGGATAGGTCGCCCCGCTCTGCTCACGACCCACCTGGAAGGTGATGACCCGCGAGGTGTCGGTCTGGAGCGCCAGCGCCTGCATGTCGAACATTAGACGCGCGTGGTCGTCATAGCTCACCGGAATGCCCGCCGGGGAATCGACCAGTGGCAGTTCCCGGCCCTGGGCCTCGGCCACCTGAATCCGACGCTCGATCTCCCGCACCGACTGCAGATACTCGTCCAGCTTCGCCTGGTCCCGCCGACCGAGGTCGCCCTGGAGGCGGTCCACCTTGTCGAGCACCGAGTCGAGGATGCTCGTCTGGCGAGACATCCGGGCGCGTCGGATCTCGGGGTCGGTGCTGTCCACGCCACCGAACAGGCGTTCGAAGACGACACGAGGATTGGTCTCGACCGGCAGCGGGGTGGACGGGCCGCTCCAGGCGAGCCGGTTCTGGTAGGCGCAGCTGAAGCCGACGTCGCAGGTGCCGACGCCGTTGACGGTGTCGGCGCCCTCCAGCCCGAGCTCGAGCGAGGGCAGCGGCGTCTCCTGCCCGATGGTATTGGCCAGCAGCTGGTCCATCGAGATGCCGAGCGACAGGCTCGAGCTGCCGGTGGTCGGCAGCGGCTCGATGCCGGTCATGAACGCGCCGGCCGGCTTGGCGTGCGCACCCGACGCGCCCGAGCGTGATCGCGCGCCGGTGTTGTCGAGCCCGCTCAGCACAAGCAGGTGGTCCCGGTATGGCTGGAGCGGCAGCAGCGTCGGCGTGAAGTCGAACCCGGTGCCGACGGTGGCCGGGGTCCAGCGCTCCATGACGATGCCGTTGGGCACATAGACGGTGCAGAACCGGCGCACCGGCGCGGCGGCCGCGCGGGCGAGACGCGTCGTGGGGACCATCCGCTCGAACAGCGGCAGCGCAAGAGTGGCGCCGACGCCGCGGAGGATCGTCCGACGGGAGATGGTCTGCTTCGGGATCATCATGATTCTGACCTGCGCATGAGGAACGGTGGGCTCTTCACGATGGCGTTGACGAGCGTCGACCACGTCATCTCGTCAGGCGATGTCTGTCGCGCAATCGTCCGCACCACCGGCATGTCGCTCGCACTCAGTGTACGTCCGACCGCATAGGTGAGCAGCTTCTCGGCCACGGTATCGACGAACTGCTCCTGGCGGTCGAGCAGCGCGTCGCGAAGCCCCGGTAGACCGTGCAGCTCGGTGCCGTCGACCAGCGTGCCCGATGGGTCGATCGGGATGCCGGTGTCGAACGGGGTGCCGCCGCCATCGGTGGTGCGCCACCGCCCGATCGCGTCATACGACTCGAGCGCGAAGCCGAGCGGGTCGATCGTGTTGTGACAGCTCGCGCACACCGGGCTGTCCCGGTGCTGGGCGAGTCGCTCGCGCATCGTCGGCGGCAGGCTGTCGTCGCCTCGGGCGGTCGGCAGGCTCGGTACGTCGGGCGGCGGGGGCGAGGGCGGTGTGCCCAGCATGTTGTCGAGCAGCCACACGCCACGCACGACCGGTGACGTCCGGTTGGCGTAGGAGGTGATGGTCAGGATGCTCGCGTGCCCCAGCAGCCCGCCTCGGGTCTCGTCGACCGGGACCTGGCGGAAGTGCGGCCCGTAGACGCCCGGGATGCCGTAGTGCCGCGCCAGCCGTTCGTTCACGTAGGTGTGGTCGGCCCGTAACAGATCGACGAGCGGCCGGTCCGCCAGCATCTGTTGCTCGAGGAAAAGCTCGGTCTCGCGGCGCATGGCCAGTCGAAGACTCTCGTCGAAGGTCGTATGGGTGGCCGTGTCCGGGACGGCGTTGCTGAGCTTACGGAGCTGCAGCCATTGGCTCCCGAAGTTCTCCACCAGTGCTCGCGATCGCGGGTCGGCCAGCATTCGCTCGACCTGGGCCGTCAATACGGCGTCGTCAGTCAGTCGCCCTCCCGTGGCCAGGTCCAGGAGTTCGTCGTCGGGGATGCTGCTCCAGAGGAAGAACGACAGACGGGACGCGAGCTCGAGATCGTTGACGGAGTAGGCGGTGCCCGGCGTCACGTTGTCCGGGTCGTTCTCGATCCGGAACAGGAACTCGGGGTCGACCAGAAGCCGTTCGATGGCGGCCTGGATACCAGCGTCGAAACCATCGGCCCGGCCCGCGTCGAAGAAGGCCATCAACTCCGTTATGTCGTCACCGGTCACCGGACGTCGATAGGCCCGCGTGGCGAGGGTCGACAAGATCTCCCGTGCGCAGGTCTCCTCCGCGCTGGCCTCCGGCTGGCAGACATACACCCGGTTGCGGCTCGGCAGGGCGGCCACTCCACTTGGGTTGAACGGGCCGATGATCTCGACCCCCGAGATGGCCGGGTTGCCGTCCTGCATTTCGTCCTGGCCGTAGGAGTAGGACGACCGGTCGGTCGGGAGCGGCAGGATGCCTTCGGCGATCGCCGAGCGTCGGTCGAACGCGACGCCCACCTGATGCGGGCCGCCTGTGACGTCGACTCGGAGCTCCAGACCTTCATCGGCCGTGAGCGCGTAGCGCTCCCACTCGGGAAACGAGTTTCCGTCGAAGACTTGGTCGAACTTGCCGGCGTAGCCCATCGGCGGCAGCTGGCCATGCTCCCAGACGCGGCCCACGGTGAAGGTGTCGAGCCTGGCGCCGTCGAGCCGGACGTCCAGCGCGTGGGGTTGGCCGAGCCCACGCACGTAGCCATACTCCTGTTTCCGGAGGCTGACCCGGATCAGATACTCGCCGTCGACCGGGAAGTTGTGGTCGACGGTGATTCCACCTCGCGAACCGAGCGGCAGGTCCAGGCTGACCGCATGGTCCTGGTCGAGCGAGCCGTGTACCGGGTAGATGGCGGCGACCGGGCGCACGGTCTGGTCGCCCACCACGAGTCGGCTGATCTGCTGGGCCGTCGCCAGATAGCGTTCGATGAGCGTGGGGGAGACCGACAGCACATCGGCGATGTTGTCGAAGCCGTGCTCCTCGTCGTCCACCGGAAGGAGCGCCGTCACATCGACGTCCAGATCGAACAGATCGCGGATAGCGTTGCCATACTCGGCGCGATTGAGCCGGTGCACGGCGGTGCGGCCCGGGTCGACGGTGGCAAGCCCGGCCACGTCGAGCTCGGTCTCGAGCCAGTGTACGAAGGCGTTCGTCGTGGTGAGGTCAGGGCGCGGGCGGCCCGCGGGTGGCATCGCGCTGGCCTTGAGCCGTCTGATGACATGTTCCCAGACCTCGGCGTCGTTGCCCACCGCGGCCAGGTCCAGGCTGTCGAGACTCAGGTCTCCTGCCAGCGTCCGCTCGTTGTGGCACGCCACGCAGTAGCGGTCCACGACCGCCCGTGCAGCGGTCGCATCCATCTCGGTCGCCGGCTGAGCGGCGCCGACGACGTGGCCCTGGCCAGCCAGCAGCAAGGCACCCAGACCAAGCGTCAGACCCGTGATGTGACGGAGGCTCATTGGGCTCCTTCCAGTCGCAATAGCATTTCCTCAGCTGTGGTGCCAGCCTCGTTCGCGATGCTCGGGTCCGCGCCAGCCGCAATCAGCAGCTGGGCCGCCTCGCTGAAACGATAGCGGGCCGCGGTATGTAACGCCGTGTTACCCGAGCGCCCGACGGTGTCCAGGCTGGCACCCGCGCCGGCATCGAGCAGCGCCTGCACCGTGTCGCGGACCGCGATGCCATTGGCCCATTCGGCCGAGACGAGCTCGGGGGCGATGAGCCGGTTGCGGCGGGTCGTGGATCGGCTCGCGCCCAGTCCCACGGCCGCCATCAGCGGCGTGGTGCCGTCATCCATCGGTTGCAAGACGTCGGCGCCATGCGCGGCGAGGAGGCGCACCATCTCCGGCTCGAGA
>CAJWMX010000228.1 GCA_913043805.1 uncultured Acidobacteriota bacterium
GCCGTTCCAATCCGGCGTACGACTGGTGGCGCCGGTGGCGCGCAGAGCCGGCGATCTCGGCGCTGAGGGTCGCGACGGTGCCCGACAGGCAGACGATGAACAGCAGCAACCCGAGGTTGAGCCCCATCCAGCTGTGCAGCCTGAAGAGGGTCAGCTTTCGGTTGCCGGTTCCCTCGCCTCCCGAGCCCGCGACCATGTGTCGCGCCTAGAACATCCCCCGCCGCTCCGGCAGCGAGACCTGATGGTCCTTCATGCAGTGGAGCAGGTGCAGGATCTGGCCATAGTGGGCGGCGAAGTGCTCGAGCACGTGATACAGCACCCAGCGGTGGGACACCGTCATCGGGCCGAACTGCACGGTGGTGTCGAGGGTCTCGTCGTGCCAGGTGGTGATGACCTGATAGGTGGCGGCGCGTGCCCGCCGAAGCAGGTCGAAGCAGCCCTCGAGGTCTCGCCCCCGCAAGCTAGCCGGATGCACGCCGTCAGGCGGCAGCGGCACGCCGCCACGGTCGGTGGCCAGGTCCACTCCCAGGATGTCCTCCATCACCTGAGCCCCCTCGGCTTCAGTCCGGCCCGCGCAGACAATGTGGAATCATCCGATCTCGGCTCCCGCCATATGGGCCAGGAGCATGCCGACGTGTTGCGACCTGCGCGTTCCTGCCACTCCAGGTGCGCCACACTCAGCCCGGCCGTGGTTTCGCTCAGCCGGCGCAACTGATCGTCCAGACTCGCCGCCATCAGCGCGACGAGGGACTGGGTGGCCTAGTCGAAGTCGGGGGAAAACGGTAGCAGGCGTTCGGGCACATCGACCTCCGTGGAGCTGTTGGAAGGCTACCATACGTGTTTCGACCAGCCTCCAGGCTAGAATGCACCGGAAGCTGGAAGGTCACCTGATGATGAAGCGCGCGTATGGTCTGCTTGTGGCGACGCTGCTCCTGCCGGCGTTCGTACTGGCGCAGTCAACGTCACCTCCCACCGAGTTCCAGACACCATGGGGCGACCCGGATCTGCAAGGGCTGTGGGACTACCGCACCATGACGCCGCTCCAGCGGCCCAGTGAACTGGCCGACAAAGAGGTCTTCACCGAGGAAGAGGCGGCCGCCTATCAGGAGGCCGAGTTGGAGGGCCGGGCCGACTACGACGCGCTGCCCACGGTGCACGCGAAGTTCTGGCTCGACTATGGCACCGAGCTGACGCCAGACCGGCGCACATCACTCATCATCGATCCACCTGACGGACGCATTCCAGCTCGAACCGAGGGGGCCAGCACGCTGGCGCGCGAGCGGGCTGAACGACGCGAACGGACCCACAGCATTCAGGACCGCAGCATCACCGAGCGGTGCATCCTCGGGTTCAACGCCGGTCCGCCGATGAACCCCGGGGCCTACAACAACAACCTGCTCTTGCTACAGACCCCGGGGATGGTGGTCTTGCACAACGAAATGGTGCACGAGGTGCGAGTCGTGAGGCTCGGCGACAAGGCACCCCTGCCGGACAACCTGCGCCAGATCCGGGGCGACTCGCGCGGCTACTGGGACGGTCCAACGCTGGTCGTGGAAACGACCAACTTCTCGAACATCGCCAATTTCCAGGGCTCGAGCGCGGCGCTGCACGTGGTGGAACGGTTCACTCGCGTCGATGAAGAGACGCTGCACTACGAGTACACGGTCACCGATCCCACCACTTTCGTGCAGCCGTGGTCGGCCGCGATGCCGATGGCCCGCACCGAAGGACCGATGTTCGAATTCGCCTGTCACGAGGGAAACTACGGGCTGACGAACATCCTCTCGGCCGCCCGCGCCGAGGAACGTCGCGCCCGGTAGTGTCGGACTCAATCTCCCCGAAACAGCCGCCCGGCCGCGTCGAGCGCTTCACGGTCACCAACCAGCACCGCCGTATCGCCTACCTGGTAGGCGAAGTCCGGCTCCCGCTGATAGCGCGGTTCGCCGTTCCGGATGACAGCCACCTGGACGGCGCCGGTCGTCTGACGCAGGTCGAGCGACGCCTCGAACTCCTCGACGACAACATGGGTCGCGCCCAGCTCCATCAGGTCGTCGATCGACTTCACGTAGCGCGTGCGCACGACGATGGTGGCTCGTAGCGCCAGCTCGTGCGCCGCGGCCACGCCTTGTCGCTCTTCGAACGGCGACGAGATCGCGAACACCACCAACCGCGCGCCGTCCGCACCGGCGTGCTCGAGCCTGCTGCGCCGGGTACCGTCGTCGTACACGGCCGCCAGCCCGTCGGCACGCGCCTGACGCACCAGCTCGGGGTTCGCTTCGATCACCACACACTCGATACCGGCCGCCGTCAGCATCCGCGCCAGGTAGCGCCCGGCCAGCCCGTAGCCCACCACCACCGCGTGGTTGCGACGGCTCACTGAATCCGCTCCCGACATGACGGTCTCCAGGCTGAGCGGGCCGCCCAGCCTGGCCGTCAGCGGTCGCGCCGCCATGATCAGAAACGGCGTCGCCATCATCGAGATGGCCGAAGCGTCCGACGTGCTGCGTTAGGCAGGGAGTGGCGCGGAGGAGAGCCACACTGCGTGGCTCCTACGGGGTCTTCGTGCTGACTTCGGCCCCAGGCGGCGCTGTGAATGGAGCGAGGGGAATTCGTTCGTATCGCACCTCGAGGATCTCTAGCTCCTGACGGCCGCCCGGAGCATCGAGCACAGCGGTGTCGCCCGGCCCTCGAGACGTCAACGCGCGAGCGAGCGGCGACACCCAGCTGATAAAGTGGCCCTCTCGGTCGACTTCGTCGAGGCCGACGATACTGACCTCCCGCTCCGCGCCACTGGCGTCGCAATAGCGCACGGTGGCGCCGAAGAAGGCATGTGTCGCCGCTCGCCCCGTCCTCGGCGCTTCAGGGTCTACGACCTCGGCGGCATCGATGCGCTTGGTGAGGAAGTGAATCCGGCCGTCGATCTGACGCAGCCGCCGTTTCCCGTACTGATAGTCGGCGTTCTCGCTGCGGTCGCCGTTGCTTGCCGCCCAGGCCACCACCTTGGTCACCGCGGGCCGCTCCCGGCTGAGCAAGAAGCCCAGCTCGTCTCGCAGCCGCTGCAAGCCGGCCGGTGTGATGAAGTTCCTGTCAGGGGTCATTCCACCCCACGGGCACTAACGCTCGTTGAGCCGTTCGCCGTTCAGGATATTGGTGATCGTGTGGTTGCCCTCGTGACAGGCGAACTCGTAGATCAGCTCGTCGGGAGGGAACTCGTTGAGCGGGATCTCGCCCGAGATCGTCTGCGTCCACTGCGCCGGGTCGTCGACGGTGAACTCGTAGGTCAGCGTCGTGTCGTCCGCGCGGGTGAACCGCTCGGTGATGGTGAGGGTGTCGTCGGTGCGGCCGTTGTCGGCGCGCAGCAGGAACAGGTCGCCGCCCGGAGTGCCCGGTAGCGCACCAGTGCCGGCGTTGGCCGTGATCCGCCGGAGCCAAGTACGGCGATGCATCAACCCCAGACCCGGCTAGTGGCCGCCGCCGGTCCGGTCCAAATAGCGGGCGCCGCTCAGCGCGTTGGGGACAGCGTAGTTCCCCTCGTGGCACGCGTACTCGAACATCTCGTAGTCCGGCTCGCCAGTCAGCGGCATCGAGATGGTGAAGGGCGCGTCGTAGACGTTCGGGTCCGTGACCGTGACATCCCACATGATCGTGTGCTGGGACACGCGCTCGAACCGCTCGATGACGTGCAGCGCCGAGCTCACCGGAATCCCCTTCAGCCGTCGACCGGCGCCACTCGACGCGATCCAGCCCCGATTGTGAAAATTCCGGGTCTCGACGACAAGCACGTCACCCTCCCAGTGGGCGCGCGCGTCGCCCATCCACTGCTTGATGCCGGCGCCGGAGAACGGCTGGTCACTCAGCGGGATGATCCGGGCGTCGTGGATCATCTCGTAGAGGATGACGATGTGCTCCGGCGTCTGGAGGATGCGATAGGCGTTGTTGTAGCCGGCCGGCAGCATCGAGCCGGGAATGCCCCGTGAGATGCAGCGGTCCCAGACGCTCATGTTCCGGTAGTGGTCGCCCTCGTGGTCGAGCCGCCACTGCTTGTCGCGAAGCGCCCAGTCCTTGATCGGCGCGCGCCCGGTGGGCGGGTCGACGACCAGCGAGGTCTGTCCTGTCGAGAGGACGGTGTCGCCGGCGTCGAGCCAGTAGCGTGCGTAGCCGGGCCCAAGGGTGGCGCTGGCCTCCATCCGCACGGCGGGAGCGGCGTTCTGGGCTGCCATGCTGTCGGCCTGCTGCTGGTTGAGGCTCGCCATCTCCTCGTCGCTGAGAAAAGCGCGAGCCTCTCCGTCTGGCCGTTCGATCGGCGTGATGGTCTTGTTGCCCCAGATACCCTGCAGGTCAGGCTGGCCGTCAGACAGACGAGGCGTAGCCCAGTTGGGATCGCGCACCCGCTCCAGTTGTGCCAGCGCCGGTGTGGCCACCGCCAGCGCAAGCGCCAGTGTCAGCCCGCCGACGACCTGCTGCGTGAACGTCCTGTGCATGATGCCTCTCCGCGACGCCGTCACTGCCCCTTGTACTCGGGCGGGCGCTTCTCGGCAAACGCCTTCGGGCCTTCTTTTCCGTCTTCGGTCACGAGCAGCCGGTGCTGAATCACCTCTTCGAACCGCAGACCGTCCTGTAGCGACAGATACTGCCCTCGCACCGCCAGTTCCTTGATCGCGCGCACCGCCAGCGGCGCCATCGACGTCAGCTCGCGGGCCCGCTGCATCGCCACGTCCATCAACTGGTCGTGCGGCACCACCTCGTTGATGAGACCGAA
This sequence comes from uncultured Acidobacteriota bacterium, assembly GCA_913043805.1. Taxonomy (GTDB): domain Bacteria; phylum Acidobacteriota; class Vicinamibacteria; order Vicinamibacterales; family UBA8438; genus UBA2994. The sequence continues at coordinate 4,760 of CAJWMX010000228.1, forward strand.
GTGCGCCGCCCGCTCCGCCGTCAGTCGCTTAGCCAGCAGCAACATCTCCATCGCAATCGGATACGGCAACTGACGGATGGCCCGGTGGGTCCCGCCGTTCCCGGGCAGGATGCCACGTTTCACTTCGGACAAATCGAACGCCGCATGCTCGGACGCCACCCGGATGTCGGTAGCCAGCAGCAACGTCATCCCCCCGGCCAGACACAACCCGTTGACGGCCGCCACGACCGGCTTCCAGACCTCGAGCCCCCGGTTCAGGAGTTGGTCGGCCTGGGTCTGCCAGAACTCGTAAGTCTCGCGCGGCTTGAAGGCGCTCTTGAGGTCGGCGCCGGCCGAGAAGATCTGCCGCTCGGGTGGCCGATTCGGCTGCGGCGCGCCGGTGATCACGGCGGCCCAGATGTCGGGGTTGTCACGAATCTCGATCCAGCACTCCGACAGACGGGAGTACATGGCCGGGTTCATCGCGTTCAGCGCCTCCGGCCGGTTGATGGTGACCGTGGCCACACGCTCCTGGACGTCGAAGTCGATCGCCATACGCGTCTCTCAGCACGCCTCGAACAGGCCCGCGGCTCCCATCCCCTTGCCGATGCACATCGACACCAGCCCCATCGTCTTGTTGCGCCGCTTCAGCTCGCGGAGCAGGTGCCCCGTCAGCCGGGCCCCGGTCATCCCGAACGGATGCCCGATGGCGATCGAGCCCCCGTTC
>CAJWMX010000229.1 GCA_913043805.1 uncultured Acidobacteriota bacterium
CCTGGACAAGGAGACGGCGACCGCGATTACCTCGACCTTCATCGAAGCCGTGATCGCGCCCGATGCCGACGACGAGGCCAGGGCGGTCTTCGCAACGAAGAAGAACCTCCGTCTCGTGTTGGCCGATTGTTCGGGTGCGGATCGGCGCCTGACTCGCGAAGTCCGCTCGATTCTCGGGGCGGTGTTGGTGCAGGAGTACGACCGCGTCGATGAAGCGACCGCGCCCTGGAGTGCCGAGACCGCCGGTGACGACCCTGGCTTCCGGGTGGTGACCGATCGGGCAACGACCGAGAAGGAGTGGGCGGCCCTACGGCTGGCGTGGCGGGTCACCGCCCATGTCAAGTCGAACGCCGTCGTCTTCTCAAAGACGGACCGCCTGGCCGCGATCGGCGCGGGTCAGATGAGCCGCGTGGACGCCGTGAAGGTGGCCACGATGAAGGCCGGTACGGCGCTGCACGACTCGGTCGCCGCTTCGGACGCCTTCTTTCCGTTTCGAGACGGACTCGACGCGGTGGCGGCCGCGGGCGCGACGGCCGTGGTTCAACCCGGCGGGTCCGTGCGTGACGAGGAGGTCATCGCGGCGGCCAATGAATATGGCATCGCGATGGTGTTCACCGGCCGACGCCACTTCAGGCACTGAGCCCTCGGCCCGAAACCGGCGGTCTAGTCTGGGGCGGCGGCGCTCTCTTCGGGCTGCCGTTCCGCGAACGGCAGCGTAATCAGCACCAGGAACAGGAGGAGGAACTCCGAGTCGCCAAAGTTGTACTCGGTGAGGCCACCTGCCAGCATCCCCGCGACCGCGGCCAGTGCGGCGGCCGAGAGCGCTCGGTTCGGCGCTGCCCGAAGGTTGTTCCAGAGTCGATACACGGTCACCGTCACAAAGCCCAGCCAGATCGCCAACGCCGGAAGGCCGCGCTCGGCTGCGATCTGTAGCGGGACGTTGTGCAGGTGGGGGTTCTCGGCCTGCACCGCACCGGCGTCGCGGTAGTCGGGATAGACCTCCTTCACCATGTCCGGTCCCACCCCGGTGACCGGATAGTCGGCGATGATCGCCGCCCCAGCTCGCTGCATCGCAAAGCGATCTCGTACCGTCGGGTCGTCCATGTCGAAGGTCGAGTAGATACGGGCCGTGACCTGCGGTGGAGCGAAGGCGAGGAACAATGCCGCGCCGACCGGGAGGAACACCAGGAGCCGAAGATCCTTCAGCAGGAAGAGCACGCCGAGCGCCGCCGCCGCGCCGACCATGTAGCTCCGGGTGAGAGTCAGCACCAGGGCGACGAGGAGCGCCGGCATCACGAGGCCAGACCAGACCCGCTCACGCCGGTCATACAGCACCCGGGCGCCTGCCAGTGCGACTACCAGGACGAGCAGTCCCGAATAGGTCATGTAGTGGCCCATCGTTCCGCTCGGGCGCTGGCCGAGATTGTCGAACTCGAGGATGCCGAACTGGACCACGCCGAACACGGCGCTTGCCCCACCGACCGTCACGATGATCGTGGCCACTGTCTGCGCGCGGATCCCGCGCGCCAGTCGGTACACGACGGGCACGACCAGGAACAGCAGTACCTCCCGCGAGTCGATCAGGCTGGCCATCGGGTCGAGGGAGAAGGCCACCGAGACCATCGTCGCCACCGCGTAGAGGCCCAGCGGGACGAAGAAGGCTGGCGCCGACGGGCGCTCTCGGCGGCTGACCAGCAACGCCACCCACAGGCTAAGCGTCGTGGTCAGCAGGATGCCCGAGGCGGCGATCGAGATCTGGAGCACCGCGACGAGACCCAGCAGCGAGCCGAGCGCTGCGACCTCGAGGCGCGAGGCGTTCTGCGTTCCTGGGAGGGAGATCATGGCCGTGTCGGGGTCACGATCGGTCGGCGACGGTCGTCACTCGGTGTCGCTCGACTCGATGGTGGCTTCGTCGACCAGCATGACTGGAATGTCGTCCTTGATCGGATAGACCAGATGACACTGCTGGCACTTGAGGCCGGTCTCGTCGTGGACGAGCACCACCTGGCCCTGGCATTTCGGACAGACAAGAATCTCGAGCAACTCAGGGTCTAGCGCCATGGGGTGCGGTCTCCAGACAGCCGCCACGCACTATACCAGACCGCGCACGCGGCGTCGCCGCGTGGCGGAGCCCGCAGTTTGGTTGTCCGGGTTTGGGGTCCTGTGGAACAATCAGCCGTCATGCGGTTTCTTGTCTGCCTGCTGTGTGCCGGGACCATTGGCGCGGCCGGAATTCCGGCGTTCGGCCAGGACACCGGGGCGGATGCCGGCCCGGATCTCGAAGCGCGCGCCGCTGCCTATCACGCCTTCATTCTCGGTCGGTCCCTCGAAGGGGCCGGCGATGTCGACGGAGCCGTCGACGCGTATCGGCGAGCGTCTGAGCTCGACCCGGACGCTCCGGACATCTGGGCGGAGCTGGCCGGTCTCTACGCCCGGCGGAATCAAGCCGAGGAGGCGCTGGCGGCCGGGGCCGAGGCGCTGCGTCGGGACGCCGACAACACCGAGGCGCATCGCATCCTGGGGCTGGTCTACGCGGCGCGCGCCGGCGCCCGCGGGGGTGGCAGCGAAGACGCCGAGCTGGCGCTGGACCACCTGCAGCGCGCCCGCAATGCTGAAGCGCCCGATGCCGGTCTCTACCTGACTCTGGGGCGGCTTCTGCTGTCGACCGGCGAGGCCGACGAGGCGATCGTGGTGCTGAACGAGGTGCTCGACGTCGAGCCCCAGTTCGCCGAGGCGATCGTCATGCTCGCTCAGGCTTACGAGTCCAAGGGCGAGTGGGAGGAAGCGGCTGCCGCCTATGAGCGGGCCGTGCTGTATAGCCCGCGCCGTGCCCGGTATCGACGCCAGCTTGCCGGTGTCCTCCTCAACGCAGGGGAGGTCGACCGCGCGCGCGAGGTGCTGAACGATCTCGTCGAGGTCAACCCGGACGACGCGGCGGGGTGGCTTTCGCTCTCGGAAGTCGAGTTCGAGCTCGCCAACTATTCGGCCGCCGAAGCGGCCGCGAACCGGGTGATCGCGCTCGAGCCGGATGCGCTGCGTGGGCCGTTCATGCTCTCGCGCGTGTTTGCCGCCGAACGACGCTATCAGGACATGGTGGACATTCTCGAGCCGGCGATTCGCCGCGCTCGGGACGCCAACGTTCGCCCGGCGCAGATCGCGAACCTCCTGCAGCGGTTGGCCGCCGCCCACGATCGGCTCGGAGCCAAGGACGCGGCCATTGCTTCGCTGATCGAGGCGGTGGCGCTCGCCCCAGGCGATCTTGGCGTGCAGGCGCAGCTCGTCCAGTTGTATATCGATGGCGGGCGTTACGACGATGCGGTGGGCGTCATCCGACGAGCCCAGGCGGCCCGGCCGGACAATCTGGCACTGATGCGCCTCGAAGCGCAGGCGCTGGCGGCCCGCGGCGACGGTGACGACGCCGTCGAGGTGCTGGAGCAGGCGCTCCAGCGTCATCGAGACGATCCGATCGCGTACGTGTCGCTCGCCAATCAATACAGCGAGAACGAACGCGTGGACGACGCCGTGCGGGTGCTAACCGAGGCCGAGGCGCAGTTTCCCTCGAACAACGTCATCGTGTTCCAGCTCGGCGCGGTGTTCGAGCGAGGGGCGCGTTACGGGGAAGCGGAGCAGGCCTTCCGCCGGGTCCTCGAGCGTGACCCGGACGATGCGCCAACCTTGAACTATCTCGGCTACATGCTGGCGGAGCGGGGCGAGCGTCTCGACGAGTCGGTCGAACTGATTCAGCGCGCGCTCCGGATCGACCCCAACAACGGCTCGTATCTGGACAGCCTCGGGTGGGCGTATTTCAAGCAGGACCGGTTCGAGCTGGCCGAGCCGCCGCTTCGTCAGGCCGGTGACCAGCTCCAGACCAATTCCGTCGTCCAGGATCATCTTGGCGACCTGATGTTCCAGCTCGAGCGTTATGCCGAGGCGGTTGACGCCTGGGAGCGCGCGCTGGCCGGCGACCGAGATGGCGTCGATCTCACCGCTATCGAGGACAAGCTCCGCGACGCCAGACGTCTGGCGCGCTGATGCCCCGAGCCGCGTTACTCGTCGTCCTCACCGTCACTCTGGTCGGGTGCGCCACCCGGGCCCCGCTGTCGCTGCCATCCGGAGCCGGACAATCCCTTCCTGATTACGCGGACCGCCTCGCCGCGGCGTCGGCGTCGTGCCGGGCGGTGCGCACCTACGAAGCACTCATCCGGCTGCGCGGCCGGGGCGGAGGAGTAGACCTCGGGGGGCGCATTCGAGCCGGCCTCGCCTCGCCGGCCGCCCTGCGCCTGGAGATGCTCAACCCGATGGGCTTCGGCGCGCCCGGCTTCTACTTCGTCGCTCGTCCCGATGATGCGGTGCTGTGGCTCACCAGAGAGGCGCAGGTGCTGCGAGGCGTGCCGCCAGCCGAGATCTTCGCCAGCCTTACTGGAGTGCGGCTCGACCCCGACCACCTACGTGCGGTGCTGACCGGTTGCCTCGTCGCCGACGCCCGACCAACCGGAGGACGGGACCATGGTGACTGGCAGGCGATAGACCTCCAGGGCGGGGCGGTGGCGTATCTGCGGCCGTCGGAGGAGGGGCCGCGGCTCGAAGCCGGAGTCCGCGATGGGTTGACCTTCGAGTTCGCTGACTTCCGGCTTGGTCTTCCGCGTCAGGTCAGGGTGGTGTCCGACGCGCGCGACGCGACCGGAGAGGCGCTGACCGACCTCACCGCGACGCTGACCCAGGTGGACGTGAACGTGTCGTTCGAAGAGGACGTGTTTCGGCTTGAGGACCTCCCAGCCGATCTGAGGGAGATCACCCTCGAGCAGCTCCGCGGAGTCGCGCCGCTCGAAGCGCCGCCTCCGCCCGACGGTCCATGACTGCCGCCGAGCGCTCCACCCGGCTCACGCTACGCGCGCACGCCAAGATCAATCTGGATCTGCGCGTGTCGCCGCCGCGGCCCGACGGTCTCCACGACGTGACGACCGTGCTGCAGTCGGTGGCTCTCCACGACACGCTGACCCTCACGGAATCTCACGGGCCATTGCTCATCCGCTGTTCCGCGGAGGGGGTGCCGCTCGATGAACGGAATCTGATCTGGGTTGGCGCACGCGCCCTGTGGCGCCGGCTGGGCCGGCCCGGCGACCCTCGCGGGGTCGAGATCCGGCTGCGGAAACGGGTCGCCATGGAGGCGGGGCTGGGGGGAGGGACCGCCGACGCGGTAACGGCCCTGAAGGGGTGCTGCCGTCTCTGGGGTGTCACCCCGGACGCCGGGCTGCTGCAGGAGGCGGCGGCCGAGGTTGGCGCCGATGGGCCCTTCTTTCTGGTGGGGGGCACCGCGCTTGGCCTCGGTCGAGGAGATCTGGTGTATCCCCTCGAGGAGTTGCCGCGCCGGTGGGTCGTGCTGCTCCTGCCGCGGCGAGGCGTCTCAACCGCGTCGTCCTACGGATGGCTCGACCGTGATCTCGCGGATCGACGATGCCCTCGA
>CAJWMX010000230.1 GCA_913043805.1 uncultured Acidobacteriota bacterium
CGGTGTAGATCTTGGAGGTCGCCGCGTTGTTGATGACGGTGCCGACGTGAGCGTAACGCTTGATGCCGCCATGCTCGTGGCGCACCACGAGGCACAGCTTGCAGTGGGTCTTGAGGTTCAGCAGGCCGTAGACCACGTGGATCCCGGCCGACTCCAGCCGATGCGCCCAGGCAATGTTGTTGCGTTCATCAAACCGCGCCTTCAACTCGACCAGGACCGCCACCTGCTTCCCGGCTTCGGCCGCCGCGATCAGTAGATCGATCAACGGCGAGTCGGGCCCGATCCGGTAGAGCGTCATCTTGATGGCCACGACGTGCGAGTCGCGGACGGCGGCGCGGAGGAACGTCTCGACCGACGAGAACGAGTCGAACGGGTGGTGCACCAGATAGTCGCGTTCGCTGATCTGGTCGTAGACGCCTTCGGTATCGGCCTCGCTCCACAGCACGCGCGGCGAAAAGGTCGGGTCCTTCAGCTGGGGCAGCTGGATCTTGGTCAGTTCCATCCAGTCGCCAAACGACATCCGGTCGGCGGTACGCTCCACGACATCCTCTTCGATCTCGAAGTTCTCCATGAGGATGTTGAGCACCCGCGGGGGCATGTCCGACTCGACGAGCAGCTGCGACAGCTCGCCCCACCGCAGCCGCTTGAGTGAACGGTCGACCGTCTCGAGCAGGTCGTCCGCCTCGTCTTCCTGAATGACCATATCCGTGTCCCGGATGATCCGGAACAGGTGCGCGCTGGCGATCTCGACGCCGGGAAACAACATGTCGAGACAGGCTTTCACGACGTCTGACAGAAACGCGAACGCGCACCCGGGCTGGCCGGTGACCGACTCGGGGACGGCGATGAACTGCGGTACGACGTGGGGCAGCTTCACCCGGGCGAACCGGGTGCGCCCCTCGTACCGCACGGCGACGGCCAGGTTCAAGCTCAGATTCGAAATGAACGGGAACGGATGCCCGGGGTCGAAGGCGAGCGGCGTCAGAATCGGATGCACGTTCCGCCGGAAGTACGCCCTCAGGTAGCCGCGAATCGCGTCGGTGAAATCGGACGGATCGAGAAAGCGCACGCCGTGCGCCGCCAGCTGAGGCCGGAGCATGTCAGACCAGCACCGGGCCTGTTCCGACATCATCCGACGCGCCCGGCGACGAATCGCCTCGAGCTGCTCGGCGGTGCTCAGGCCGTCTGGCGACACATCTTCGCTGCCGGCCCGGAACTTCCGGTTCAGGGTGGCCACCCGCACCATGAAGAACTCGTCCAGATTGGTGCCGACGATGGCCAGGAACTTGACCCGCTCGAGTAAGGGATGGTGCGTGTCCTCGGCCTGCAGGAGCACGCGCTGGTTGAACTCCAGCCAGCTGAGCTCACGGTTGATGTAGAGCCCCGGATCAGCGAGGTCGACCTGATCGTCGATACCGACCGCTCCCGCTTCGGGCGGCGCGACATCAGCGAAGTCGGAGAGCTGGACGCCAGGAGGCGTCATCTCGCGAGACGGCACGCCTGGATCGTTGGGATTACTCATCGATAGTCGATTGGAAGCGGGGCGGACGCCTCACCCGATGATAGCAAACGCTTCCGTCCAGCTCTTGTCATCGGAAGGCAACCGGCCCTACGACAGCCGGTCGGCGCTCGAGCGCCTGGAGCCTGAAGACGTGCCAACCGCCAGAGGACACCGTTGGCACAGGCTGAACCGGAAAGATCCGCGTCGGTTCAGCCGGCAGCCTGAAGCCTGAACGACTCCGCTACACCGCCAGGTGTTCGATCGGGCCCGTACTGTCGCCGAGATGGTCGGTCTCGACCCCCACGGCGTCGAGCAGCGTCAGCTGGAGGTTGGTCAACGGCGTCTCGTCGGCCACCTTCAGGTGACGGTCGCCCTTGATCCGTCCGTTGGAGCCGCCCACCAGCATGACGGGGAGGTTCACGTGCAGATGCTGGTTGCCGTCGCTGATGCCGCACCCATAGAGCATGGTCATCGTGTCGAGCAACGAGCCGTCGCCGTCCGGCGTGTTCGCCAGCCGGTCGACGAAGTAGGCGAATTGCTCGATGTGATGCAGGTTCACCTTGGCCAGCTTCTCCATCTGCGCCGGGTTGTTCTGGTGGTGCGACAGCCCGTGGTGCGGATCCGGAATACCCAGCTCAGGATAGGTGCGTGGGCTGACCTCGCGCGACATCATGAAGGTGATGATGCGGGTCATGTCGGTCTGCAGCGCCAGCACCTGCAGGTCGAACATCAGCCGCGCATGGTCGGCGAAGGTGTCCGGAATGCCACCCGTCGGGCGCGCCAGCTCGGGCAGCTCCACGTCGGCCTGCCGCTCGGCCAGCTGAATCCGGCGCTCGATGTCCCGGATCGCGTCCAGATACTGGTTGACCTTGTCGCGATCGCCCGGAGCCAGCGAATGCCGGAAACTGTCGACTTCGTGGACCAGCGAATCGAGGATGCTGCGGTCTTCGCTGATGCGTGCCAGCCGCGCTTCGGTGCTCGTATCGTCCGTGTCGCCGAACAGCCGCTCGAACACCGCCCGCGGCTGGTTCTCCATCGGGAGCGGCGTGGTCGGGTTCCGCCACGACAGGGTGTTGGCGTAGGCGCAGCTCCAGCCCGCTTCGCAGGCGCCGATCAACTCGTTCGGGTCGAGGCTGAGCTCGAGCGACGTCAGCTGCGTGTCCTGTCCGATCTGGGCGGCCGCGATCTGATCCATCGAGGTACCGCCACGAATGTCAGGCCCCTCGGTCTTCTTGGGATGCACGCCGGTCAGAAACGCGGCGGCCGCACGCACATGATCGCCGGTGCCTTCGCCAGGCAGCGGGAACATCGGCTCGCTGGCCAGACCGGTCACGACCGTGACCTTGTCCTTGTAGGCCGACAGCGGCGCCAACGTCTGCGGCAGGTCGATGCCGCGCCCCTCGGTGGCTGGCGTCCACGCGTCCATGATCACGCCGTTCGGGACATACCCGACATAGAGCCGTGACACCGGTCCGGCCGCCCGCGTACTCGCCGACAGCGCCGGCACCATGCTGTCGAGCAGCGGGAGGGCGAGTGTCGCGCCAACCCCGCGTAGGAACGTCCGACGTGGCAACGCCATCTTGGTGATGATCATGACGGTGGTGTCCTCATCTGGAACGGCACGCTGCGGGCGATCCCGGCAATGATTGCCGACCAGCGGTAGTCTTCCGCCGCGGCATCGCGCACGATGCGACGCACGGCCGGAGCATCAAAGTACTCTACACCGCGACCCAACCCGTAGGTCAGCAGTTTCTCTGTGACGGTGGTCACAAAGCTCTCCGGACGGATGAGCAGTGCGTCCACCAGCGAGGCGGGTCCGTCCACCGGCGTCCCGTCAGCCAGCACTCCGGCGCTGTCGACCGGCGTGCCGCCGTCGCTCTCGACCCGCCACCGGCCGATGGCGTCGAAGTTCTCCAGGGCGAACCCGAGCGGATCCATGACCCGATGACACGAGGCGCACACGGGATTCTCGCGATGCACCTCGAGCCGCTCGCGGACCGACCGTGGCAACGCCCCGGAATCATCATTCTCGGCCAGCGCCGGGACATCAGCCGGGGGCGGCGGAGGGGGCGTGCCGAGGATGTTCTCCAGCAGCCACTTGCCCCGTACCACGGGCGAGGTTCGGTGGGCGTAGGAGGTCACCGTCAGGAGGCTCCCCTTCCCGAGCAGCCCGCGACGCGGAGCCAACTCACCGTCGAGCGTGATGCGCCGAAAGTGGTTCCCGTACACATTCGGGATGCCGTAGTGCTCGGCCAGCCGCTGGTTCACGAACGTCTGGTCCGAGGTCATCAGCTCGAGGACGCTGTGGTCCTCGCGAATCTGGCTGTCGACGAACAGCTCCATCTCATGGGCCATCGCCTCGCGCAGGTTCGCGTCGAAGTCAGCGAACGCATACGGGTCGGGGGCGTGGAACGCCATGTTTCTGAGGTAGAGCCACTGTCCCCCGAAGTTGTCCACCAGCGTGCTCGCGCGAAAATCGCCCAGCATCCGCGCGACCTGCGCCTCGAGGACGCCCGGCGCCCGGAGCTCGCCTCGCTCGGCCAACCCGAGCAACTCCTCGTCCGGAATGCTGCTCCACAAGAAGAAGGACAGACGCGACGCCAACTCGATGTCGCTCACCGTGTAAGGCTCGCCCGGCGCATGTTCTTCGGGGTCCTGCTCCCGACGAAAGATGAAATCGGGACTCACGAGGATCCGGCGGAGCGCCATCTCGACCCCGGTGTCGAAGTCGCCCTGCTCGCGGCCCATGGTGAAGAACCCGAGCAACATATCCAGATCACGAGTCTCAAGTGGCCGCCGGAACGCGCGGCGCCCGAGCCGTCCAACGATCTCCCGGGCGCACCCCAGCTCCTCGTCGGAATCGACATCGGCCCCGACCGGCGGGCGACAGCTGAAAATGGCCCGGCGACTCGGGGTATCGCCGCGCCCGGTCACCGCGTAGGGCCCGCGTAGCTCGACACGACTGACCCCGGGGTCGAGCGTCTGATCACCGGCGTACTCGTAGCTGGTCACCGCATATTGCGGCCGCCTCATCCCTTCGAGCACGGCCGCCTGGTCGACGAAGCTGACCGCGAGCAGGTGCGGCCCTGCCGGCGCCGTGAACCTGACCTCCTGTCCGTCATCGTCGGCATTGCGGAGATCGCGCCGTCTCGGCTCGCCGTCGGCATCGAGAATCGGCCCACCGACCGTCAAGGTGTCGACCAGGGCACCGTCGAGGCGAACTTCGAGTTCGTGCCGGTTGGTCAGTCCCCTGACCCTGCCGTCATAGGTGCGAGACAGATACACCTTGACGACGTACTCGCCGTCGACGGGGAACGTATGCCGGACCGCTAGACCGCCTCGCGACCCGAACGGCAGGTCGTCGCTGACGCGACCGTCCTGCTTCAGGTATTTGTCGACCTCGAACATGTTGGTCGAAGGCGCCTGCTGGGGATCGCCCACCGCCAGCTTGCTGATCTTGCGCGCCGCCCCGAGATACCGCTCGGTCAACATCGGCGATACCGAGAGCACGTCGGCGATGTTGTCGAAGCCGAAACCGGAGTCGTCGGCCGGCAGCAGCGTCCTGGTATCCACCTCGAGGTCGAGCAGGTCGCGAATGGCGTTGGCGTACTCGGCACGGTTGAGCCGATGGACGGCCGGTCGACGACCCGGGTTGGGCGCCGCTGTCGCGGCCCCGTCGATCGTGCCTTCCAGCCTGGTCAGGAACCCGTCGTAGGCGGCCTCGTCCGGACGGGGACGCCCCGGCGGCGGCATGGCCCGGGTGCGCAGTTTGCGAACCACCTTCTCCCAGACGTCGGTCGCCGTGTGACCCGCCGTCGTCGGGTCGACATCCTGCAGCGACAGGCCCGCCGCCAGCGTCCGATCGTTGTGGCAGCCGATACAGTAGCGCTGCAACAACGCCTGGTCATCGGCGGGCTGGGCCAGGAGCACGCCCGGCACCAAGGCCACCAGAAACG
>CAJWMX010000231.1 GCA_913043805.1 uncultured Acidobacteriota bacterium
CTCAGAACGTTCTCGATCGGGTTCGACGCGCCCGAGTATGACGAGCGCGCCGCCGCTCGAGCGGTCGCCGAGCGGCTCGGCACCGAGCACCACGAGTTGGTGGTGCGTCCCGACGCGGCGGCGCTGTTGCCCCGGCTGGCCTATCACTACAACGAGCCGTTCGCCGATTCCTCCGCGCTGCCCACCTGGTGCCTGAGCGAGCTGACCCGTCAGTCGGTCACGGTGGCGCTGAGCGGCGACGGCGGTGACGAGTCGTTCCTTGGCTACGACCGCTACGCCGGCGCGGCGCTGGCCGCCAAACTGGATAGTGTGCCGACGGTCGGCCGCCGGGCGCTGGCCGCGCTGGCTCGTCAGCTTCCCGCCGGTCGAGCCAAGAGCCTGTGGACACGGCTCCGCCGTTTTGGCGGTGGCCTGGCCGAGCCCCCGCCACGCAGATACGGGCGTTGGCTGGCCATGACGCTGGATGACCAGAAGCAGGCGCTCTGCACGCCGGAGTTCCGTACTCAGTCCGGCGCGCCCGATTCACTGGCGCTGCTCGAGGGGCATTGGCGGGAGGCGGAGGCATCCGGTGTCGAGCGGTTGGTGGCGACGGATATCCAGATGTATCTGCCCGACGACCTGCTGGTGAAGATGGACATCGCCTCGATGGCGCACTCGCTGGAGGTACGTTCGCCGTTTCTCGATCACCACGTTGTCGAGTTCGCGGCGCGGGTGCCCGCCAGCTTCAAGCTGCAGCGGGGTCGCACCAAACCGCTGTTGGCGGACGTGGTGGCTTCGTCGCTTCCGCCGTCGGTGCCCCGCCGACGCAAGATGGGATTCGGGGTGCCGATAGAGCACTGGCTGCGTGGCGACCTCCGTGAGGCGGCTCATGACCTGCTGTTGTCGTCCCGCGCCCTCGGTCGGGGGTACTTCGTTCGCAAGACTCTGGAGCGATACCTGTCGGAACATGAGCGCGGCGAGGCGCAGCATCACATGCGGCTGTGGGGATTGATGATGCTCGAGCAGTGGCATCGCACCTTCATCGACCGGCGGCCCGATGGCGCCCTCGGGCCCGCCGCGGGTCCGGTCCAGCCCCCGGCTCGATGACGAACGGTTCTCGATGAGCCAGACTCCCGAGCCCCGGTCTGAACCGATTCGCGTCCTGCGGGTCATCGCACGCCTCAACGTTGGCGGGCCGGCGTTGCATGTGTCTCTCCTGAACTCCGGCATGCACCCTGATCGGTTCAGATCCTGGTTGGTCACGGGCACGGAGAACCCCGGCGAGGGCTCGTTGCGGAGCTACGCGGAGGCCAGAGGAGTCGAGCCGATCGTCATCCCGGAGATGCTAGGTCAGGCGACGCTGGCGCCGCGTGACGCCATCGCGTTGGCGAAGATGGTTCGCTTGGTTCGGTCGGTGCGACCGCACGTGGTGCATACCCACACCGCGAAGGCGGGTTTTCTCGGGCGGGTGGCCGCCCGGGCGGCTGGCGTGCCGGTGGTGTTGCACACCTACCACGGGCACGTGCTCAGCGGGTACTACGGCCGGCTGCGCACCACGGCGCTGCGGGTGATGGAGCGCGCGTTGGCTCGAATCACCGACCGGCTGATCACCGTCAGCGATCGGGTGCGGGACGACCTCGTGGAGTTCGGCGTCGCGCCGGCCGAGCGGTTCACCGTCGTGCCGCTCGGTCTGGATCTGGCGCCGATGTTCGACGTGGCCGCCCACCGCGGTCTCCTCCGCCGGGAACTTGGGATTCCCGAGCACGCGCCCGTGGTCGGCATCGTCGGTCGCCTGTTTCCGGTCAAGAACCATCCCCTCTTTCTCGATGCGGCCGTTCACGTCGCCAGGGCCCACCCCGAGAGCCGCTTTCTCGTGGTCGGCGACGGTCCGTTGCGAGCCGATCTCGAGCGGCACGCTCACGAGGTCGGTCTCGCCGACCGGGTCATCTTCACCGGGTGGCGTCACGATCTGCCGGTCATCTACTCGGGACTCGATCTGCTGGCGGTCTCGTCGGTCAACGAAGGAACCCCTGTGTCGGCGATCGAGGCCATGGCCGCGGGGTGCCCGGTCGTCGCGACGCGCGTGGGCGGTCTTCCCGATCTGGTCGAGGACGGTCGGACCGGTCAGCTGGTGCCGTCAGGCGACGTCGACGCCCTGGCCCAGGCGATGTCGACGATCCTCGCCGACCGTACGCTCGGCCAGCGTCTTGCCGCCGCGGCGCGGGTCGACGTGGAACGACGGTTTCTGGCCTCGCGGCTGGTGGATGATGTGGAGCGGCTGTATCACCGGCTCCTTGCCGCCAAGGGGATCGGGCCGGGGGTGGATGCCGGCGCGTCGGCGGGGGAGCCCGCCGCATGAGGGGGCGGGAGGTGGCGGACGAACGACGACCGGGTCTGGCGGGAGGATATCGATGCGCGCACTCCTGAGACGGCTGTTGGGGGCCGCCTCCACGGCCCAGATGGATGAGGCGCTTGAGCGCCTTCGCCGGATCGACGCGACGCTGGAGTCAGTCGTCGGGGCGCGGGAGGGCGAAGATGGTCGCGGGCACGAAGCCTTGCTCCGGGAGATTGCCGATCGGGCTCGCGGGATCCAGTCGTCGGCCCGGCGCACTGACGGAAACGTGCAGACACTTCTCCGTCGCGCGTATCTCCAAGGCACGCCGGACCCCCACCAGGAACTGGTGCGTCACCGTTTCCGGATACAGTCGCAGAACGAGGAGGACGGGATCACGCTGGCGCTCTTCGCGCGAGTTGGGGTCGCTGGCCGGAGTTTCGCCGAGCTTGGCGCGGGGACCAACGGAGGCAACTCTGGTTTTTTGGCCCAGGAGTGCGGCTGGTCCGGTCTCATGGTGGAGGCCAGCGATGGGCGGGTCGAGCGCCTGCGCCAGCGATTCGACACCGGCCGCGTCCAGGTGAGCGGCTCGTGGATCACGCGCGAGAATGTCAACGACCTGCTGAGCGACCACGGGCTCACCGGTGAGATCGATCTGGTCAGCATAGACATCGACGGCAATGACTACTGGGTCTGGGAAGCGCTGACCGCGGCACAGCCCCGAGTGGTCATCGTCGAGTTCAACGCCGCCTTCGGCGCGACCCGGCGGGTGGTTGTGCCCTACGACGCCGAGTTCTCGCGGGAGACCCGCGAGCGGCCGCACGCCTACTACGGCACCTCGCTCGGCGCGCTGGCGAGCCTCGCTGAGAGGAAGGGCTATCGACTGGTGCTCGTCGAACCCCGTGGAATCAACGCCTACTTCGTGCGCAACGACGTTGGTGCCGACCTGGCCGGCGTGAGCGCCGAGGTCGCCTATGCCCGCTCCGCCGCCGGGATGGGCGCGGCCAAGGTCACCGCCAAGTACGATGGCGACGTCGTCTCCGCCTTCGAGGCAGCCGGGTTGCCGCTGGTGGATCTGGACCAGGACGGTTCGTCGGGATCGAGACGGTAATGGGTGGATTGCGACACTGGTTCTGGAAACGACTGGGGCTCGCCCCTCGAGAGGAAGTGGTTGCGCTCTCCGACCGCGTGGGCCGACTGGCGCGAGAGGTCCGCCAGGCCGCCGGCCAAGCGGACAAGCGAGCCGCTCTCCAGACCGCGGCCTTCTCCCGTCTCGAAGACCGATTCGGTACGCCGACCCGAGGTCTCGACGGCCGGCTTCGACATGTCGAGCGGAACGTCAACGCGCTGATCCGCGGGCAGTACGTGGACCAGGAGACGTTGCCCTTTCCGCACAACGTGCTGTCACAGCGCTTTCATCTGTGGTCCCAGAACGAGGAGGACGGGATCACCCTGGCGCTGTTCAAGTTGATCGGGGCGACTCACCGGACCTTCGTGGAGCTGGGCGCCGGGGTCAACGGGGGCAATTGCGGCATGCTCGCCGAGGTGTGCGGCTGGCAGGGGCTGATGGTTGACGGCAGTGAGGCGCGGGCCGCCAAGCTGGCGGCCCGTTTCGGTCGATTCGGAGTCGAGACGACGGGGACCTGGATTACGGCCGAGGGTGTGAACGCCCTGATCCAGGAGCACGGTCTCGAAGGCGAGATCGATCTCTTCAGCCTGGACATCGACGGGAGTGACTACTGGGTCTGGGACGCACTCAACGTGGTGTCGCCGCGCGTCGTGATCGTCGAGTTCAACCCGGCCTTTGGTCCCGACCGTGCGGTCACGGTGCAGTATGATCCCGCGTTCGACCGCGGGCGGTTCAAGTCGGTGACGCCGCACTTCTACGGGGCGTCGCTGGCCGCGTTCGCCCGGCTCGGCGCCCAGAAGGGGTATCGACTCGTGCTCGTCGAGCCACGTGGCGCCAACGCGTACTTCGTGCGGGAGGATGTGGCGCCAGACTCGGTCCACCATGTCTCGGCGCGGCTGGCGCACCCGGCTCCGGGGACGGACGCCGGGCCGCTCTTCGAGTTGATCGAACGGGAACAGCTGCCGATCGTCGATCTCGATGCGTCACACGGCTGAGATGGGAATCTTGTTGACCGACGTGCTTGCCTGCGCCGCCGCGTTCCTGGCGTCGGCCACCTTCACGCCGGCGGCGCGTGACCTCGCCTTCAAACTGGGGCTGGTGGACAACCCTGGTCCGCGAAAGCTACACGCCGCACCGATGCCGGTGCTGGGCGGACTCGCGGTATATCTGGCTACCGTCTTCGCGATTGCGGTCTTCGTCACCGACGACGAATGGTCGCAGATGCTGGGGATCTTCGTGGCCTCCACGCTGGCCCTGCTCGTGGGCATGCTCGACGACCGGGGGATGTTGCATCACCAGATCAAGTTGATGGCGGCCATGCCGCTGGCCGCGCTGATCCTGATCGGCACCGACATGCACAGCGAGATCTTCCATGGAATCGATGCGCTACCGCTGGTCGGGATTCCTGGGGCCTGGATCGACTTCGCGCTGTCGTTCGTCTGGTTCATCGGCATCATTGCCGCCTTCAGCATCCTCGATCACATGGACGGTCTCTGTTCGGGAGTTACCGCCGTGGTGGCCGCGTTCTGTTTCTCATTCGCGGCGGCGGGAGGGCAACTGCTCGTGGGCACGCTGGCGGCGGCGATTTTGGGCGCGTCGCTCGGGTTCCTGTGGTGGAACGCCAAACCGGCCAGGATCTTCCTCGGCGACGGGGGAGCGATGTTGCTCGGTCTGGTCTCGGCCACGCTAGGGATCAAGCTACGTTTTCCCGAGATTGAGCCGGGAGTGGCCTGGATGATTCCGGTGTTGATCCTGGCCGTGCCGATCTTCGACACGACGCTCGTCACGGTGTCTCGACTCCGGCGGGGGCTCGTACCCTTCTCGTCTCCGGGCAAGGACCACGCCGCGCATCGTCTCGTGGCGCTCGGGTTGAGCCATCGCCGCGCGGTCTGGGTGATCTACGGCGTAGGCGTGCTGGCGGGTGGACTCGCCTGGTGTGTCGCGCTGTTCCCGGAGACGGCTCCATTGCCGGTCGGTATCGTTGCCGTGGCGGGTGCGGTGGCGTCCATCGT
>CAJWMX010000232.1 GCA_913043805.1 uncultured Acidobacteriota bacterium
GGGTAGCGAAAAAGAGGTTGTTCTGGAACGCCGGGAACGCCGTGCCGCCATAAAAGGAGGCGCCACACGGCGCGACCGACGGCGTGAAGATGAGGAGCGGCGTCACCATGCCCGGGCGCGTCTCGGCGCCTTCGATGAGCGGCCAGCCGTAGTTTTCGCCGGCGACGATCAGGTTGACCTCGTCGTTGCCAATCGAGCCGTGCTCGGTGGCCCACAGCTCACCGGTGACGGGATGCCAGTCGAGGCCCTGGGGGTTGCGGTGGCCCCAGGAGAACACCGGTGAAGAGAATGGGTTATCCGTCGGCGTCGTGCCGTCTTCCCTCAGGCGCAGTACCTTTCCGTTGTCCGACGCCAAATCTTGAGGTGTGGACAGATCGAGCGCGTCGCCCATGGTCAGGAACAGGGTGCCGTTGGGCGCGAACCGCAGGCGACCGCCATCGTGGAGGTTGTCGCCGAGCGCCCGGTCGAAGAGCACGACCCGCTCGACGAGCTGGGCGCCCGCCAGCCGGTAGCGCACGATCTGGTTGACCAGCGTGCCCGGGACAGGCTCGGCGGTGTAGGCGATGAACACCCACCCGGTTTCGCCGAAGCGGGGGTGGACGGCCAGACCGAGGACGCCCGCTTCGCCCGCGACGAACGCATCTTCGAGCGTCAGAACGGGGTTCGCGCGCAATCCGCTGGAATCGACCAGCCGGACCCGGCCTGGGCGTTCCGTCACGAGCAGGCGGTGATCCGGCAGGACACCCAGCGCCAAGGGCACCTCCAGGCCGGTCGCCACAACTTCTATGCGGAACGACACACCGTCGGTGGTGGTGAAGATCTTGCCCTCGGGCCGGTAGGTGAATGTCTCCCAGACCGACCAGGGGCCAGTGGCGCCGTCGAACACTGCCCGGCTGCGCCAGCGAGAGCTGCTGCCGGGAGTCAGCGGAGTCTGGACCCGATAGCTGTTGACCGACGACGACGCGTCGGACCGCCCGGTCTCGATCACGACCAGGTTGGCCGCGGCCTGCAGCTCGTAGTAGTGCGGAAACTCCGCGAAGACGTGTCGCCCCCCGGCTGGGCTCACGACCAGCGCCGGCGTCGCGGTCTCCACGATCGCGTCGTTCACTGGTGACAGCGGAGTGGGCGCGGTCGCTTTGAGCGTCTGCGCCTGGGGCGCCGAGGCGAGCGCGAGATCCAGCAGGACCGGGAGACCCAGGGTTCGACGAACCATCGTCCCAGCCTGGCACCCCACGCCGCGGGTCCCGGCGCCCCTGGTGGTGTGGAGCACTTCGTGCGAAGATGGGCGCCTTCAAGGGGGGGCATGCAGTTCGGGCGATGGCTACTTGTCGGGTCGGTGGTCGTGGCGGCGTCGGACGCGGCCGAGGCGCAGCCGGCCGAGCTTGACGGCGTGTTCTATGTCTCCCCGGTAGCCGAACCGGACGGCGACGGGAGCCGGGAGGCGCCCTTCAGAACCCTGGCCGCGGCGCAGGCGGCGTCGGCGGCCGGTGACACGATCCACCTGCTCGCATCGGACCAGATCGTCGACGGAGCCATCACGCTGAAGCCCGGGCAGAAGCTGCTCGGTCTTGCGTCCGATGGCGCCCTGGCCACCGATCCGGACGATCGCGTGCGGCTGACCAGCACCGCCGAGCTGCCCGAGGGCACGGTCGTGGCCCTGGGGGGCGACAACGAGATCGCCGGCGTGCACTTCGAGGAGATGATCGGCCACGCGATCGCCGGTCACGGCGTTGACTATTCCGGCACCTTCATCCATCACGCGACCTTCGAGGGCAACGCCGACGAGCACATTGAGGACGAACGCGGTCAGGTCTATGCCGTCAGCTTCAAGGCCACCCTGGGCGTGCGCTATGACGTCAGGATCGAGGACAGCCTCTTTCGCGACGGCGAAGATCTGGGCGCCATCCGCGTCTTTCAGTCCGGCGACAGCCAGGGCCGCTATCGCTTCGCCCGCAACGAGTTCTACAGTCTGGGCGGGCGGCCCTACTTCGTCCGCACCCGCGAGACGAGCCGGGTCGAGACGGTCATTCTGGACTCGGTGGCCGACAGCATCGGGCGCGGCAACCGGAACTCGGACAGCATCATTCCGTATCTGATGGGCCGTTCCGAGCAGGTCATGCTGGTGCGCAACTACCGGTTCGACAACACCCAGCAGGTGGGCAACCGGTCGAGCACCGGGATCGAGGGCTATATCTTCGGGTCGCCTCGACCGGACGAGGCGAACTGGTGTGACGGGTGTCGGCTCACGCTCGTGATCGAGGACAGCGTGCTGCGGAACGCCGTCACCGATCCGATTCAGTTCTCGAACTCGGGTCTGAACTCGGTGCTCCGCTACGTCATCCGCGATACCGAGATCCTCGGTGGCACGCCGCGCCAGGGTGGCGGTGGCATTTCACTGAACCTGCAGGGTGATCCCGACAGCGCTGGAAGCACCACGCTGCTGGTCGAGGGCACCGATGTGATCGGGACCGACCGGTTCGGCGTGAGCATCAACAACGGGGGCGGGGGCGATGCCCTGACCGTGGATTTGGGCGGCGGGCCACTCGGGAGCCGGGGCGGCAATCGCCTGCTGGCGAACGAACGCGGGCCGCTACGACTGGCGCCGGGGTGGACGATCCACGCCGGCGGCAATTGGTGGGGTGGCGACGAACCGGCCGTCCTGGGGCCGGACGACCAGCCGTCGTCACACGCCGAGGTCCTGCTCGATCCGATCCTGAGGGATGACCCGCGCTAGCCCCTGGCACTGACCAGGGGCGGGCAGGCGCTACTGCCCGTCGTAGAGATACTGCACCGTCGCCCGAAGCCGATCCTCGGCGGCGACGTACTCGCTGTACTGACTCGGGACGCTGTAGGACGACACAACCTCGTCCACCGAGCGTCCAGCCGCCTTGCCAGCCTCGGCTTTCGCCACCACGTCGTTGTAGAAGCCGCCGTAGTCCACGAAGTCCTGCCAGGGCAGGGGCACGGGGTTGTGGCCCGGGATGACCCGGTCGACGCCGGAGATGCCGGCCGCCGCCTTGGTCAGGGTCTTGCCGAACTCGGTCGCGCTGCCGTTGCTACTGGGAACGTCGAGATAGGGCAGTCCCTTGCGGGCCATCATGTCGCCGGTGTGCATGACCCGGGCCTCACGGAACACCACGAAGGTGTCGCCATCGGTGTGACCCCGCCCGAAGTAGTACAGGTCAATGCTGTCGGCGCCTGAGTGGACCGTCATCCGATCACTGAAGGTCTCGTCCGGCAGGAACCTGGCGTTCTCGCCCTTGAAGGCGTCGCAGTTCTTGATCGAGCCGCCCTGGAACCCGGAGCCATCGTCGCAGTCGTCGCTGCGGAGGTTGGCGGCGGTGTTCTGGTGAACCACGATGTTGACGCTTTCCGGGAACTCGGCGTTGGCGCCGGTGTGGTCCCAGTGCGTATGGGTGTTGATGATCGTGGTGACCGGCTTGTCCGTGATCTCGCGGACCGCGCCCAGGATGTCCGTGCCGTAGCCCTTGATCTTGGTGTCGACCAGGGTGACCCCGTCGCTGGTCACGAAGATCGCGGTGTTGCCGCCGCCGCCCATGCCCTGCACCGACGGGGCATTGGCGAGCATGAAGAGGTTGTCGTCGAGTTCGAGCACGGTCAACGCCGCGCGATCCTGACGGGCCTCGTTGACGGCGACGGTCGTGACGACCCCGACCATTACCAGTATCGCCAGCAAGCTGCGTCTCATCTCTGCTCCTCTGGTTCTCACGCTTCCGAGCGTGGCCTCACTATACATCTTCCTAGTTTTCGGCATCTGCGGGGACGAAGGCCACCGTTCGCAGGGGCCCTCCGCTTCCACCTTCGATCTTCATCGGTAGCGCCACGACGAAGGCGCCGGTGGGTGGGAGCCCGGACAGATCGGCCAGGTCCTCGAGGCCGATGACGTTTTTGCGGTAGAGGACCACGTGGGCCCGGAAATCACTCGATTGGCCCAGGTCGATGCTGGGGGTGTCGATGCCGACCGCCGCCACCTGTCGTTCCGCCACCAGCCAGGCGGCCGCCGCTTCGCTCAGGCCGGGGAAGTGCAAGTCGGCCACCGCGTCGGGGCCGGTCAGCTCCGTGCCCAGATACGCCGCCCGATCCGACCATCGCTCTGCCCAGCCGGTGCGGAGCAGCAGATAGGCGCCGCCGGGGATCGCTCCGTGCATCGCCTCCCAGGACGTCAGGTCCGCCACGGAGATCAGATAGTCGGGGGTGACCCGGTCGGTGACATCCACGACGGCGGCCGGACCCATCAGGCCGGAGAGCGGAATGGCATCGGCGGTCAGTCGGCCCTCGGCGAAATGGACCGGCGCATCCAGGTGCGTGCCGCCGTGTTCGGCCGAGGCGAACTCGTACGACGCATAGAACAAGCCGCCCTCGGTCTGGCCGTAGGCGAGCTCCCTCAGGCGGAAGCCCGCGGTGTCGGTCGGCCAGTGGATGGTGTCGTCGCCAAAGGCGTGGGTCAGGTCGATCCAGCGGCCTGCCGAGCCGTCGAAGACGGCCGAGTAGTCGGGGGGCGTCGGAGCCGTCGCCGGGGCAGGCCCGCAGGAGGCGACCATGGCGGCGAGGCAGAACAGGGTCAGGTGTCTCATGGGTGCGCTGGGCTCCAGATGGCCGGATAGGGCAGGCCTCACATTACAGAAAGCGGAGGAGGTTCAGCCGGCGCGTCTGGAGTTATCATGGTGCAGTCATGCGTCCGCGTTTTCTCCCGATCCTGCTGGCCGGGCTCCTGCCTCTGGTCGCACCGCCGGAGGTGCGCGGGCAGACCATGTCGGCCGACTCGACCCGCGCGGTGCTCGACCAGTACTGCGTCCGCTGTCACAACGAGCGGCTGCAGACGGCAGACGTCGCGCTCGACCGAGATCTGGGCAACGTCGCGGCCGATGCGGAGATCTGGGAGCGGGTGCTCGTCAAGCTCCGGGCCCAGACGATGCCGCCGGGTGGCAATCCCCGCCCGACCGAAGACGTCTATCGTGGGGTGTCGTCGTGGTTGGCGTCCGAGATCGATCGGGTGGCGCTGGCTGACCCGGATCCGGGGCGGGGGGAAACACTCCACCGGCTCAACCGGGCGGAGTATCACGCCGCGGTCCGCGACCTGCTCGCCGTGGACGTCGACGTGGCGTCACTCCTGCCGGCCGACAACACCTACGAGCACGGGTTCGACAACAACGGCGAGATGCTCTCGATCTCGCCTGACCTCGTGTCCCGCTACCTGTCCGCCGCTCGAAGAATCAGCCGGCTTGCCGTCGGTATTCCACCCGTTGGTCCCACCGTGGACACCTATCGGGTGCATCCTGGCCTGGTGCAGGACGACCGTCAGCACGAGGACTTGTCGTTCGGGTCGCGGGGCGGGCTGGCGGTCCGGCACTACTTCCCGGTGGACGGGGACTACACGATCAGCATCCGCCTGCACCGGAACTTCTCCGACTACATCATCGGGTTCTCG
>CAJWMX010000233.1 GCA_913043805.1 uncultured Acidobacteriota bacterium
GATTCAACCGCAGCGACGTGGATCTGCCTGGCGGCGCGTTCGTCGCCGACCTCGCCTCGATGCAGTTCGACTTCGCCCTCTCACCGGAAGTCACGCTCCGCACGCTTACTCAGTACAACTCGACCATCGATACCCTCAGCACGAGCGTCCGCTTCAACTGGATCTACAAGCCTGGCAGCGACATCTACATCGCCTATGACGAGCTCCGGCAGGACGACCTGTTCGGTCTGGATCCGGCGCTGCGCCACTTCGGTCGGGTACCGTGGGTGCAGAACCGGCAGCTGGCGATCAAGATGACGTATCTGCTCTCGCGCTGATCTCGGCGACCCTGACCAGGGAGGGCTCATGGCCATCTACAAGGTGACTGCTCGGTTCAAGGAAGACCAGGCCGCCTCGCTCCGGCAACGGCTGGATGACGGCTCGCTGGCGGCCCAGCCGCCTGACGGCGAGGAGATGGTCCGCGCCTTCGGACACGCGGTGGTAACCGACGACGGCCTCGTGATGTGGAGCGAGATGTGTTTCTGCCCAACGCCGCTGGCCCACGAACGCGTGACACAGCTCGATCACTTCTTCACCGACCTGACGACGACGCCGATCGAAGCCTACGAATCCTACAAGGGGCGCCCGTTCCTCGAGTATCTCGACACGCTGGCCTGAGCGGACGCTACCAGTAGTAGCGCGCCGCCACGCGCATCTGTCGCGGCGGGACGAATGCGAGCGGGTCTCCGAACCTGGAACCGCCCGCGGTGCGGGTGCGTCGGCTGGTCACCGTGGCTCGGTTGAACAGGTTGAACGTATCGACCACCAACCCGATCCGCCCGCCAGGGGCGGCGAACGCTTTCTCGAGCCGGACGTCCACCAGGTGCAGATCGCCCAGACTCCGGATCCCCCGGGTCTCGGCGTTGACCAGCACTGCCCCGCCATCGAGCAGGGTGTCGTTCGCCCCGTCACCGTCAGCGTCATACTCGGTGAGCTGCACCGTCCGCTGATAGGGCCGGCCCGACAGCCAGCGGTAGTAGGGCGAGATCGTGATGCCCCAGAACGTCCGCCACGTGCCCAGCAGCTTCAGCTGATAGCGACGATCGAGCGCCAGACGCCCGTCGGCGTTGATGAGGGAATTCGGCGAGTCGAAGAGCTCGGAGATCGAGGTGGTCTCGGCGAACGACGTGCCAACCAGCCCTTCCGACCGTGACACCACGAACGATCCGCGGAGCCACCAGCGCTCGGCGAACCGACGCTCGGCCGATAGCTCCAGCCCGCGATACCGTCGGCGCGCCAGGTCCGGGTTGGTGATGAGCAGACTCGACGGCGAGTCGAGGTCCGGGTCGAAGATGGTCAGGGTCTGGCCGGCGTCGCTCGACACGACCATGCCGAACTCGTCGACCTCGGTGTCGCCGAGATCGTGCGCGACGCGAGGGACGAATCGGCGACGCTCCACATCTTCGATGAGATCGAACTCCCGCTTGTCGACATAGGTCGCGCTGAGGGTTGACCGCGCCCCCACGGCCGATTCGAACCCCACGACATATTCGTCCGCCTTCGCCAGGCCGAGTCCCGAGGCGAGCTCGGTGTTCCCCGGCCCGAACTCGCGAAGGACCGCGCTCGAGAACTCGCCGTCGCCCGGCACGCACAGATCGTCGAGGGGACCGGCGCAGGCCGCATGCTCGGCGCCCGAGATGGCGTTCGGGTTGACGCCGGAGAAGTGCTGGGTGAGCAGCGTGTCGACATAGCGCGAGTAGCTGGCCCGGAGCACGTGTCGCCCGGACCCGCCCAGGGCGTAGGCCAGTCCGAGCCGAGGCGACAGGTCGGTGGTGCTCACGATGCCGGCCTGCGCTCTTACCAGCCCGCCGTCCGGCCCCGGTTGACGCGGGAACCCACCGGTCGTTCGTTCGAGGCGGAGCCCCAGATTCAGCGTGAGGCCGGTCGAGGTCGTCCAGCTGTCCTGGGCAAACACGCTGACCCGGTTGACACCCTCCACTGTCGCGGGGTCACGGTAGGTCTCCACCAGATACGGTGTCTCGCCGCCGAGGCCGTCCGACAGCGTGTAGCGATAGAGCCCCTGATTCACGTTGACGTCGCGACGACTCTCGGATGCCTCGATCTGGACGCCCACCTTGACGTCATGCAGGCCGCGGCGGTCGAACAGGCGAGACACGGATCCCGAGAGCTGGCGTCGGAGCCGCTCGTTCAGGTCGGCGAACCCGCCTGAACACCCGAGGATGCCGGTGTCGAGGTTGAGGCACGCCGGCTCGTCGTTCTTCGGCACCAGGTCGAAAAAGTCGTCCACCACGGTGTAGCGGACGTGGGCGACGCTCGTGGAACCGAGCGCGCCCGTCCACTCGGCGGTCGGGACCCAGTCGACGCCACGCTGATCTCTGGTGCTCTCGGGCGGTACCAGCGCGCCGGCGCCGCGGTTGTCGAGGGTGAGCGCGTTCCGCGTGACGCCCAGCACCAGCTTGTGGTCGACGGTCAGCTGTGCGGTGAGCTTCCCGAAGCCGAAGTCCTCGCGGCGGTTGGTCGGCACAGGCCTCCCGCCGGCATCACTGAAGCCGACCACCTCGTCGTCCGCGTCGAGATAGCGGACCGCCCCGAAGAACCAGACGCGGTTGCGCACGACCGGTCCGCCGAGCTGGCCCTGGGTGTCGATGCGACGGAGGAGTCGTGCCGACGTCAGTCCCGGAAACCGGTCCGTGATGCTCCGGCCGTTCCGCATCGAAAAGGTGTCGTCCTGATAGTAGAAATTGCCCTGTCCGGAGAGCTCGTTGCCCCCGGACTTCGTCACCACGTTCACCAGGGCTCCGGCGACCTGGCCGATCTCGGCCGGGTGGCCGCCCGTCTGAATCTGGACCTCCTCGATCGCGTCGTAGTTGAAACTGACCAGACGCGTGCCGACCGTCGGGTCGGAGATGTCGACCGCGTCCGCCTGCCAAGCATTCGCCCGCACCGTCGAGCCGCGGGCGCTGTCGCCGGTCACGCCAGGGGTGTAGTTGAGCAGCGTGCCGACCGTCCGCGCCGGCAGCTGCTCCATGATCAGCCGGGGATAGCTCGTGGAGGTCCGGGTCGACACCCGGTCGAGACTCGGCGGTGGCGCCGACACGACCACCTGCTCGTCCAGCTCCGCGCGAAGTTCGAGCACCACCTCCCTCACGCCGCCCACCGCGACGGCGAGCCCCCGCTGCTGCACCGTCCCGAAACGGGCCAGTTCGCCGCGGACGTTGTACACGCCCGGATCGAGGAGGGCGAACCGAAATCGCCCCTCGTCGTCCGACACCGTGTCGAGCTGCTCGACGAGGAGGGTGGATCCCCTCAGCGTGACACTCGCGCCGGCCACCGGATCGCCGTTCCAGTCGACCACGAGTCCCCGCAGCTGGCCGGTGAGCGGCTGGCCGGACACCAGCGCCGGAAGCAGCGTGAACCAGGTGCCGCAGAGCACCGTCAAACCCCACCGGAGAACGAACATCGGCGTCGCTACTATACCGTTGGCCGGCGTGGGTTGCAGGTTGACCCGGCCAGCACTAAGATCGGACTTTGGAATGGTTTACGAGGGAGAGCGACATGACGAAGCGCCTGATCACCGCCGCCGCCGTTGCGCTGGCCGCGACCGGACTGCCCCAGCCCGGTGCCGCACAGAACGCGCACGACGAGGTGACCTTCAGCAAGGACATCGCCCCGATCTTCCAGCGTAGCTGCCAGAAATGCCACCGGCCAGACTCGCTGGCGCCGATGTCGCTCATCACCTACGACGAGGTCCGGCCCTGGGCCCGGTCGATCAAGCAGCGGACCGGTCTCCGGAACCGGATGGGCGTGATGCCGCCCTGGTACATCGAGAAGGAGATCGGCATCCAGGACTTCAAGGACGACTGGTCACTGAGCGACGAGGAGATTCAGCTCATCGCCACGTGGGTCGACAACGGCGCGCCGCAGGGCAATCCGGCTGACATGCCGACCCCGCCCCCGTTTATCGATGTCGACGAATGGGAGATCGGAACGCCTGACCTGGTCGTGTCGTCACCCGAGGTCGAGGTGGCCGGCGAGGCCCCCGACTGGTGGGGCATGCTCGGTGCCGTCGACGCCGGGCTGAACGAGGACCGCTACGTCGCGGCGATCGAATACAAGGAGCGGAACGATCTCGAGCGGGGCGTCCGGTCCGACACCGTCGGCGGCCTGTTCGTGGTGCACCACTCGGCGCTCAGTACCATGGTCCCCGGCCAAGAACAGGAGACGGCGTACACGTGGCCGGTGCATGAGGTGGGCCGCAATGCCGACGTCTTCGACGAGGAGGCTGGCATTCTGCTGCGGGCGGGGTCGCAGCTGATCTTCCCGTCGACCCATCTCCACTCGAACGGCACCGACACCAAGGCGCGGCTCGACGTCGGCTTCAAGTTCCACCCGAAGGGCTACGAGCCGACCAAGGAGGTAGAGCTGCTCTTCTTCGGCAACGGACCGGACATCGACATCCGCGGAAACGAGGCCAACCAGCGGATGGACGCCTACTTCACGCTGCCAGAGAACACCAAGCTCAGCGTCTACGAACCCCACATGCACGCGCCGGGTGTGCGGATGTGCCTGGAGGCGGTCTGGGGCGATACGACCCAGACGCTCAACTGCTCCGGGTATGACCACAACTGGGTGCGGGTCTACAAGTATGCCGACGACTCGGCACCACTGCTGCCCAAGGGCACCATCCTGCACCTGACCGGTTACTTCAACAACACGCTGACGAATCCGAACGTGCCGGATCCGCGCAACTGGTCGGGCGCAGGGCACCGGTCGGTGGACAACATGTTCATCAACCTGCTGCAGGCGATCTACATGGACGACGAGGAGTTCGCCGCCGAGGTCGCTCGGCGAGAGCGCATCGAGCGGGCCGACGGCTCCGCCGACCTGGGATGCCTGACCTGCGACACCTCGTCGCCGGAACTGAACGCGGGCAGCGGCCAGTAGGAGAACAGCCATGAGCGGCTCGTCCCCACGTGTCGGCGTTGCCGTCCTCGTTCTGGCCCTCCTCCTAGGCTTGGCGTCGGAGTCGGATGCCCAGCAGTCCTTCACCAGGGGGCAGAACATCGCCCCGGCCTACGAAGGCTGGGAGCAGAACGACGACGGCTCCTTCAACCTGGTGTTCGGGTACATGAACCGGAACTGGGAAGAAATGATCGACGTCCCGGTAGGGCCAGACAACATCATCGAGCCGGGCGGACCGGATCAGGGTCAACCGACCCACTTCCTCCCGCGTCGGAACCGATTCGTGTTCCGGGTGCGGGTGCCCGCCGACTTCGGTGACAAGGAGCTGGTCTGGACCCTGACGACCAATGGCCGGACCGAGCGGGCGTATGCGACCCTGAAACGGGACTACTTCATCGACGACCTGGTCATCCAGGCCAACTTCGGCGCCGCCGGCGCGGCGGGCGCGACC
>CAJWMX010000234.1 GCA_913043805.1 uncultured Acidobacteriota bacterium
ATCTGCGGCCCGAGAGTCGAGAGCTGCTGTCACGCATCGCCGGCATCCTCTACACCGCCGAGGATTTCACCATCACGGTCAGCGGACATACCGACGCGCGTGGCGCCGAGGAGTACAACCAGCAACTCTCCGAGCGCCGGGCGCAGGCGGTGGCCGACTACCTCATCGAGGCCGGACTGTCGTCCGAGCTGTTCACCGTGCAAGGTCTCGGAAAATCGCAGCCGATCGACGACGGGAACAGCCCGGAAGCCCACGCGAAGAACCGGCGGGTCGAGCTGGGCATGGTAAACGCCCGCATCGTCCAACCATCAGCGTTCGACCAGCTACAGAACCCCTGACGGCTAGCGGACCAGCACTCTCCACTCCAGCGTCCAGCTCACCGGCATCTCAACCGGCGTGTAGCAGATGGCGTCGTCGCACGCCTGATACTCCAACGCGCCCTTGATGGCCAGCGTCGCCCCCGGCTCGGCCGCCATCGCCCCGATCTCGCGGCTCATCGGAATCGTGACTTCCTGCACCAGCTGGAACGGCTGTTCGTAGACCTCGACCCGTTCATCGAGCGGTTCGAAGTGGTAGATCTCGGAGGCCGGATAACTCACCTCGTGTGAGCGGGCGAAATCGGTCGCATCGTCATTCCAGCGTCCGCGGTCATCGGACTGATCGGGCTCGCCTGGACCATCGAACGAGTTGGGGCCGCGCTGTAGGTCCGCGCAAACGACGCCTGGCACGTCAGCGCCATCCAAGAAGCCCGAGCCCGTCCCAGAGCAGGCCCGCCCCGAACCCGAGTATCGCCACCCCCAGCGCCCGCAGCACCACCCGATAGACGCGGCTCGTCAGCACCTGCCGTCCCCGGCCGACCCCGTAAGACAAGACCACCTTCCCCCCCACGAGGGCGCCATACATCGCCACAACGAAGCCGATCGCCGCCGCCGGCCGCTCGGCCCAGTTGCGCACGACCAGTGGTCCTCCAACGCCGATCCAGAACAGATAGGGATACGGATTGAGCAGATTGGCGATCACTCCGTCGGTCAGCGACCGAGACGCCGGTGTCTCCTCGTCGAGGGGGCCGGGAGTGGCCCGGAGGGCGGCGAGCCCGATGTAGGTGAGAAACAGGGCGCCACCCAGGGCCAACGCGCCCAGCGCCGGCTCCGGCGGCCTGGCCATCGAGAGAGCCACCACGGCGACGCCGGCGATGAACGGATCGGATACGAGTGGCGCCAGCGCGATTCGCACCCCGTGCGCGACGCCGTGCGACAGCGTCCTCTGCACCATCAACGTCAGGAGTGGCCCTGGCGTGACGGCCGCCGTCACCCCCAAGACCACGCCGGACAGCAACAAGGTCACTCGACTCGATGCCTCAGCCCCAGGCGGCGTAGGAGTCCGCTGGGCAGTACCGACGCGAGCAACCAGACGAGCCGGACGAACGATACCGGCGTGGTGTCGACCGTCACGCGCCCCGCCTTGATTGCCAGACAGATCGCGTCGGCGGTGGGCTCGGCATCCACCAGCGATCGGGTCGTCCCCAGCTGCCCCAGGCGATGAATGTCTCCGTTCCCTACTACCGGTTTCTGGTGGCGTTTGGCCCAGGCCAGAGCGCGACGGTTGAAATTCAGCCAGGGCGTGTAGAGCGCATGCATCTCGACGGCATCGAACAGTTCCGGGGACCGATCAATCGTCGACTGCAGACAGTTCGGCACCGGGAAGTACGGATGGGGCGCGACCACAAGCCCCGTGTGCCGTCGTCGCAACTCAGCCAGATCATCGAACGTCCGCACCGCCTCGGCCGCCGCCGCGGGGTAGTTGATCAGCAAGGTGTGACGTCCTTCGATCGACCGCTCCACGCCCGGGATCAGCACGATGCCTCGGGAGGCCGCGTGCGCCTGGTATGGCGTCAGGTCGAGCTGTCGGCTGTGCAGGGTGATGGCCACCGCGTCGTAGCCCAGCTCGGCAAGCCGGTCGACCAGATCCTCGACCGTGTGCGGGATGTAATCCTCCGGATCGTCGGCGGTGTGGGCATGGAGCTCGACGGTGAGCATGCTCCGATGGTACCAGCCGGGGGAATCGGCCGCCCCCTCGTCGGCTCCGCTACAATGCGCCACGTGCCTACGCCCGGAGCCATCCGTGAGCTCGCGTCCCTGTTCCTGCGGCTCGGCCTGACTGCATTCGGTGGACCGGCCGCCCACATCGCGATGATGCGCGACGAGGTCGTCGAACGGCGCCGGTGGCTCGCCGACGACGAGTTCCTCGATCTGCTGGCCGCGACCAATCTGATTCCCGGTCCGAACTCGACCGAGATGGCGATTCATCTCGGACTGAAGCGGGGCGGACGGTGGGGGCTCGTTGTGGCCGGATGCTGCTTCATCCTGCCACCGGCGGTGATGGTGGGGCTCCTGGCCTGGGGCTACACCCACTACGGGAACACGCCTCAGGTCGGCTGGCTGATGTATGGCGTCGGACCGGTCATCATCGCCGTGGTGCTCCACGCGCTCTGGAAACTCGGCGGCTCCGCGATCAAGGGCCCGCTGACCGGGGCGGTGGCGCTTCTGGCGGCCGGACTCTCGCTGGCCGGATGGAACGAGTTGGCGTTGCTCGCCGCCGGGGCGGCAGTCATGGTCGCGGCACGCACCGGGCGTCCGGGAATTGTCACGACGCTCGTCGCCCTCGCCAGCGGCTCGGCCACGGTGTTGGCGCAGGCCGCGGCGACCGCCGCGGTACCGGTGACGCTCACCCGGCTGACGCTGTTCTTTTTGAAGGTCGGGTCGGTCCTGTTCGGCAGCGGCTACGTCCTACTTGCCTTCCTGCGGGCGGACCTGACCGAGAACTGGGGCTGGTTGACCGATCAGCAGCTCATCGACGCCATCACCATCGGTCAGGTGACGCCGGGTCCGGTCTTCACCACCGCCACCTTCATCGGCTACCTGCTGGCCGGCACCGCCGGGGCCGTCCTCGCCACCATCGGCATCTTCGCCCCGGGGTTCCTCTTCGTCGCCCTATCGCAACCGCTCATTCCTCGCCTGCGAGCCTCGGCGCTGACCTCGGCCGTGCTCGACGGCGTGGTCGTGGCGTCGCTCGGCCTCATGGCGGCAGTGACGGTCCATCTGGGTCGCGCGGTGCTCATCGATCCGATCACCATCGGACTGGCCCTGGCTGCGGCGGGACTACTGCTCACGGCACGGCTGAACACCACCTGGCTCGTGGTGGGCGGCGCGGTCGCCGGATGGCTGCTCGGGAGCTGATCTCAGGACTTCGGCGCGCGTCCCCGCCCGACCAGACGAAGCAATTTCGGCGTGGCGAACCAGCGCAGCGTCCCCGGCCTGACGGGACGCAGCGGATCCAGATCGAGCCGGCAGATCGCCCCCTTCTTGAATCCCAACTGGACGCTGCTTCGGGTCAGCGCGGCGGCCAGCACCGACAGGTTGGGCTCATGCCCGACCAGCGCCACGGACGCGGCCGCCGAGTAGGCGCCGAGGGTGGCGCGCACCTCCTCCGGGGTGCCATCAGGTCGCAACGCGGCCAGCTCCACGACCGGGGGCTGGGTGGCAAGGGCGGCCGACACGAGTTCGGCGGTTTGGCGCGTGCGGACGAGCGGACTCGTCAGGACGTGGGCCAGCTCGGGGGCGAGCCAGGCCAGCGCTCTGGCCTGGACCCGCATCCGGACGCGCCCGACATCGGTCAGCGGACGCAGGGTGTCATCGGGATAGGCCGAGCCGCGTTCGGCCGCGATGCCGTGTCGAACGAGATAAAGCTGCAAGGCTGCTGGACCGCGCTGGTAGGGGCGCTAGCGACCGCTCGCCGACCGCCGCCGAGACGCAGTCTTGGGCGTGTCGTCCGCCAGTCCCATCTTGAGAGGCGCAGGCAGGGCCCCGGCGGACGGGCGACGCCCCCACAGGCGCTCGGCCGTATCTATCGCGGCGTCACCGGCTCGAACCACCTGCCGACGCGCCACGATGAAATCGCTGTGCAACTGCCGCGACTCGGTTTCGAGCCGGATCCGGAACTCGTCGAGATGGACCACCCAGGGGGGCGCGGGAGGCGGAGGTAGCGGCTGCTCCTGCATGAACTGGGTGAGCACCTCGATGTCGTGCAACCGTCCCAACGCGTCTTGCACCGCCTTCAGCTGCCGCGCCGGCACCCGCTTCCGCGTCGCCCCGGCTTCGGCCGCCAGCTCGAAGGAATATCGCAGCTTCTTACACGCGATCCTGACCGCGTGCACCCGATCCGGCACGTAGACGGCGCCAGCGGCGTCGACCAGTTCATGCAGCCGCTTCGCGCGACGGCTCATCCGCAACGACAGCGCCCGGGTCCAGGCGCCGGTGTTGTGTTTGCGCAGGTCGTCGTTCAGCGTCAGCATCCGCCGACCGAGCTTGACCGCGCGCTGAGGGTCGACGGCGCGCAGCAGCCGGGTACGACCGCGGTCGCGAAGATCAGACAGGTGCTGACGCAGGCGGACAGCGGCATCTTCCGGCGTCGCCCCATCACGGGACAACTCGCCAAGCAGATCCAGTGAGACGTCGAGCTCGCGCACCGGCCCGAGCGCGCGCCCCAGATCCCTGAGTCGCGCCACCATCTTCCTCGTGGCCTTGTCGCCGAGCTCGGCCGCCAGGAGCGGCGCCAGCTCGCGCAGCCGACGGGTCGCGACACGTGCCTGGTGCAGCGGCTCCACCTCGCCATCGAGCGCCGGCTCGATATGGCGCTGGAACGAGCGCACATAGCGCCGAAACGGCCGTTCCAAGGGGTGAATCCGGGGCATGGTAGGATGGCGTCGACTCGTCGGAAGGGCCTGCCCAGCCGAATCGAAAAGTATAGCGAATGCGAAACGTAGGCGTCACCTGGACGTCGCACGTGTGACACATGCGCATAGCCGCCATCGACATCGGAACGAATTCCGTCCACATGATCGTGGTGCGGGTTCGGGCCGACCTGTCCATCGAGATCGTCGACCGGGAGAAGGAGATGGTCCGGCTGGGAGCGGGCGGACTCGACGGCCGTGCCCTGACCGAGACCGCCATGCACAACGGGCTGCAGGCCCTCTCCCGATTCCGGCGGCTGGCCGACTCGCACCGAGTCGACGAAATCATCGCGGCCGCCACCAGCGCCGTCCGTGAAGCCGAGAACGGTCGCCAGTTCCTGGACCGCATCCGGGACACGACCGGTATCCGCCCCAAAGTCATCTCCGGCACCGAAGAAGCGCATCTCATTCATCGGGCCGCTGTCTACGGCGTCGACGTCGGCACCGATTCGGCGGTGGTCATCGACATCGGCGGCGGCAGCGTAGAGCTCACGGTCGGCTCGGCCCAAGGCGCCGCGCTGGCTCGCAGCCTGAAGATCGGGGTCATCCGGCTTACCGAGCGTTTCGGCAGCAGCGACCCGCTCCCGCGCCGAGAAGAACGGGCGATGTCCCGCTACGTCGCC
>CAJWMX010000235.1 GCA_913043805.1 uncultured Acidobacteriota bacterium
GCGATCTTGCCGAGTGCCACGACCGCCTTCAGACGTGGCAGGGCCGCCATCTCGTCCCGGAGCAGCGAATGACAGTTGACGATCTCGGTCGGCGAGGGCCGGTTGTCGGGCGGCGCGCACCGAACCACGGTGGAGATGTAGGCATCTGACAGCGCGAGCCCGTCCCGCTTGTCGCGGCACAGTGCCTGGTTGGCGAACCCGGTGTCGTGCATGGCGTTCATCAGGAAGTCGCCAGAGCGATCGCCCGTGAAGGGCCGGCCGGTGCGGTTGGCGCCGTGCGCGGCCGGCGCCAGACCGAGCACCAGCAGCCGCGCCCGTCGGTCGCCGAAGCCGGGTACCGGACGTCCCCAGTAGACCTCGTCGCGAAACGCGGCGCGCTTGTCCTGCGCAACCCGGGCGCAGTAGGCCCGCAGACGTGGGCATGCCTCGCAGCTGACGATCCGCCGATGGACAGCTGACAGAGGCATGCAGGGCCGGCGTCACGGCGCGTGGCGGTCGACGGCGTCCGCTTGTTCGTGCGCGTGATAGGAGCTGCGGACCAGCGGGCCCGATTCGACGTGGAGGAATCCAGCGGCGTCGGCCACCCGCTTGAGCTCGTCGAACTCGTCCGGGTGGTAGTAGCGGGCCACCGGGAGGTGGGCGGCCGAGGGGCGCAGATACTGTCCGATGGTCAGGATCTCGCAGCCGGCGGCCCGTAGATCGTCGAAGGTGGCCAGAAGCTCGTCACGTTCCTCGCCCAGCCCGACCATAACACCGGACTTTGTCGTCAGCCCGGTACGGGTGCGTCGCGCGCGATCGAGCAGGGTAAGAGCGCGGTCGTAGCTGCCGCCCGGTCGGGCCCGCCGGTACTGACCGCGCACCGTCTCGATGTTGTGATTCAGCACATCGGGGCGCGCGGCCAGGATGATCTCGAGCGGCTCGGCTTGCCCGCCGAAGTCCGGGATGAGCACCTCGACCCGGCAGTCGGGGGCGTCGGTCCGGATGGCGCGGATGGTCGAGGCGAATGCGCCCGCGCCGCCGTCCTCCAGATCGTCTCGATCGACCGACGTGACGACGACGTGCTCCAGCTCGAGTGTCTTGACGGCGAAGGCGACCCGGGCCGGTTCGCCGGGGTCGAGGGGGCCTGGCTGACCATGTTCGATGTTGCAGTACCCGCAGGCGCGTGTGCAGATTCCGCCCAGGATCATGAACGTCGCGGTGCCATGGTCCCAGCATTCGCCGATGTTGGGGCACTGGGCCTCTTCACAGACCGTGTGCAGGCCCTGGCTCTGCACCAGGCGCTGAAGTCGCCGGTAGCCCGGGGTCCCGGGAGCGCGCACCTTCAGCCAGCGTGGTTTTCCGCCGCGAGGCGCCGGATCGGGGCGGACCCGCCGCCCCCGGTAGAAGGTCGCGGGAACGGCGACCGGGGCGCCGTGATTCGGCTGAGGAGGCACGGGAGACATCGTTCGCCGATGTTAGCGTCTCGTCGCTGGCAGGCGCAAACCGACGGCAAACCGAGGGGAGTTCGGTAGAATGCTGGGCCGATGTCCGCGCTTGCGCCCGAGGGGTTGGCGATCACCTGGCTGGGGCACGCGACCCTCTTGCTGTCGACGCCCGGCGGGCTGCGG
Organism: uncultured Acidobacteriota bacterium; assembly: GCA_913043805.1. Taxonomy (GTDB): domain Bacteria; phylum Acidobacteriota; class Vicinamibacteria; order Vicinamibacterales; family UBA8438; genus UBA2994. The sequence continues at coordinate 1,608 of CAJWMX010000235.1, forward strand.
ATCGTGATCGACCCCTGGCTTGCGTCGAATCCCGCCTGTCCCCCCGAGCGACGGACCATCGAGGCGGCGGACCTGGTGCTGGTGACTCACGGGCATCCGGATCACATCGGCGATCTGTTGCCGGTGGCTCGCGGCACCGGGGCGTGTGTGGTAGGGATCGTCGAGCTGTGCCACTGGCTCGAAACGAAAGGGCTCACACGGCTGGAGCCGATGAACAAGGGGGGCACGATCACGCTGCGCGGTGTCCGGGTCACCATGGTGCACGCTGACCACAGCCCTGGCTGGGCCGATGGAGATCCGGCGATCGGGCTAGGGGCGGCGGTGGGCTATGTGCTCGGTCTGGAGAACGGCCTGACCGTGTATGTGGCCGGCGACACCGCGCTGTTTGGCGACATGCGCCTGATCGGTGAGCTCTACGCCCCGGACATCGCCGTCTTGCCGATCGGCGACCGCTATACGATGGGGCCCCGGGAGGCGGCGCGCGCGTGCCAGTGGCTGGGCGTGCGCCAGGTCGTTCCGGTGCACTACGGCACGTTCCCCGAGCTGACCGGTACGCCGTCGGAGCTTCGGGCGCTCGTGGAACCGGCCGGCGTCGCGGTGTTGGAATTGACCCCCGGAGAGACTGCATCCTAGACGTGACCGACGCCGCCACTCCCCGGATCTTCACGCTCGCGGAGGCCGAGCAGCTGCTCGGCACCGTCTACGCCGTTACCGACGAAGCGGTGCAGGAAGCTGAGCAGATCTCAGAAGACCTCGACCGTCTGTCGTCCCAGGATCCGGCCCGGGCGGCGCGGTTGCAGGCCCTTGAAACTGTCGTCCACGACTGGACAGCCCGGATGGAGGCGCTGGGTATTGTCGTGAAGGGCCTGTGGCTGGTCGACTTCGACAACGGTGAGGGCTACTACTGCTGGAAGTATCCGGAGCCGGCCATTCGTCACTATCACGGCTACGATGAGGGGGTTGCGGGCCGGATGAAGATCGTTTGAAGTTGAACCACGTGGCTCCAAGCGCTATCCTTTGGGCGGCGAGTCTAGGTCATCGTCCCATGGAGGGACGAACTCGTCGCCGTCTGGCGGCTCAGGTCCCAGCGGTACGGCGGTACGAACACGGAGGATCTTGATGGCGTACACCATTTGCGAACCCTGCGTCGGGACCAAGGACACGGCGTGTGTTGACGTCTGTCCGGTCGATTGCATCCACCCGCGGAAGGATGAGGAAGAGTTCGAAGCGGAAACGATGCTCTATATCCATCCCGATGAATGCATTGACTGTGGCGCGTGTGTTCCGGCTTGCCCCGTCGAGGCGATCTTCGCCAACGATGAGGTGCCCGAGCAGTGGGAGGGCTTCATCGAGACCAACGCCAACTGGTACGAGGGCAAGTAGCCGAGCGACCGTCTCATGGGCTTGATCGACCATCGGTTCGAAGATAACTTCATCACGACCAATCTCGACAAGGTGCTGAGCTGGGCCAGAGAGTCGTCGCTCTGGCCGATGGGCTTTGGCTTGGCGTGCTGCGCCATCGAGATGATCGCGACGTCGACCTCGCGGTACGACATTTCGCGGTTCGGGGCCGAGGTGTTTCGCGCGTCACCGCGGCAGGCTGACCTGATGATTGTGGCCGGGACCGTCACCAAGAAGATGGCCCCGGTGCTGCGTCGTCTCTATGACCAGATGCCCGAGCCGAAGTGGGTCATCTCCATGGGGAGCTGCTCGAACGCGGGCGGTCCGTTCCCGACCTACTCCGTGCTGCAGGGCGTGGACAAGGTCGTGCCGGTCGACGTCTACGTGTCGGGATGCCCACCCCGTCCCGAAGCGTTGCTCTACGGTCTAATGCGGCTGCAGGACAAGATCCGGAAAGAGAGCACGGTGCTTCGCAAGGAGCGCGTGATCATGGCCGGGCAGAGCGAGCCGATTCTCGTCGAGGACAGAGGGTAATCGTGCAGTCGTTGACGAAGCTGTTTCGGACGGTGTTCCTGGTCGACCTGATCAAGGGTCTCCTGGTCACGTTGCGCAATGCGCCGCAGCCTGCCTTCACCTTTCAGTATCCGGCGGAGCGTCGCCCCGTGGCCCCGCGGTTCAGAGGGGTGTTGCGGCTGCAGGTAGAGCCGGAGACCGGCGCGCAGACCTGCATCGTGTGTGACCAGTGCGCCAAGGCGTGTCCCGATGAGCTCATCTTCCTCGGTGGCCATCGGGAGCCTGGGCACAAAATCAAGGTGCTCGATTTCTTTGATTTCAACCTCTCGCGTTGCAGCTTCTGTGGGCTGTGCTCGGAGGTGTGTCCCACCAAGCCGGTCAAGGCGCTGATCATGAGCGAGGACTACGAGCTCGGCAGCTACGACCGACAGAAGCAGATTCTGCGGGTCGACGACATGTACGACGGCGTCGCGATCGAGCAGTACACCCGCTAAGTCCTTTTCACACCCGCTGTTTGCCTGCTCATAGGGCGGCCGCGGGTGTGTTTTTTTTTTACACAATCTACGGTTCCAGACCCCGCCACGCCGCACGCGTGCGTTCGGGGCCGGATGGTTGCGCCGGGGGGGATCGGCTTGCCCTCCCGTGGCGATTGGGGCATAGTGGCCGCTGGAGGAATTTATGGAACGCGTCGCTCGAACCCTGGTCTTCCTGGTCGCAGCCGGTGTGGCGATTCCGATGGTGCTCGACGCTCAGTCGACGCCGGACACCGCGCGGAGCGAAGCGCGTATTCAGCTGGGGAACCTCCTGTTCGAGGACCAGCGGTATTGGGAGGCCATCCCGATCTTCGACGAGGCGAAGAGCGGCGCCGGGCCCGAGCAGCTCGTGGCGGCCTCCAGCGGCCTGCTCCGGTCGTTGCTGCAGGTGGCCGAGTTCACGCGGGTGCGTGAAGAGGCGGACTTCCTGATTGGTCAGGCGCCAGACGATCCGGACATCCTGGCCCTGCGTGGCGACGCCCTCTGGGCGGCCGGGCTCTTCGACGAGGCCGAGCAGATCTATCGCGACGTGCTGGCGATGGACGCCGGGTCGGGGGCGGGCCGTCACGGGATGGCCAAGAGCATGACCACCCGCGGCCTCTATGATGACGCGCTCGAGTGGATCCACGCCGCGCTCGAAGCGTCGCCGGAGGTCGCGACGTTCCACCATACCCTGGGGTTCATTCACCAGCGGATGCGCCGGTATCCCCAGGCCGCCGACGCGTATCAGGCGTATGTGGATCGCCTGCCCGCGGCCGACAACAGCGAGAAGGCGGACTGGGCGCGCGCCGAGGTCCGGTTCCTGCGGTCGTTCGGCGATCGCCCCGCGCTCGCGCTGACCGAGCCGGGGCGCGTGCATACGATTCCGTTCCGGCTCGTGCGTGACAAGGTCATCGTCCGCGGCCGCGTCAACGGACGGGATCCGATCGACTTCGTCATGGACACCGGCGCCGAACAGACCGTGCTGTCACAGCCCGTGGCGCGCGATCTCAATATCCAGCCGATCGCCAACACCCTCAGCGCCGGCGTCGGCGAAGTTGGCCTGCGCGGCCTCCAGACCGGTCGTCTCGATTCGCTGGAGATCGGGTCGCTCTCGGTCAGCAATCTTCCGGTCATCATCAAGAGCCCGCCCCTGGGCGGACTGCCAACACCCGAAGCCGAGGGCTTCTCGCCCCTGGCGCTGGGGCTCTCGATGACCATCGACTACGACCGCCAGGAGCTCATCGTGGCGGAGGAGTTGCCAGACGAGCCGGCGGACATCGAGTTGCCGCTGCGGCAGTATCGGCTGCC
>CAJWMX010000236.1 GCA_913043805.1 uncultured Acidobacteriota bacterium
CAAGTTCGAGCTGGAGGACTCGACCATCACGATGCGGGCGCCCGACAAGTTTCAGCTCGGACAGATGTACGACATCCTCACCGCCAAGCTCGCCGTGCGGAAAGTCAATGTGCTCTGCCTGAAGCGTGACGATCCCCAGGAGAACGTCGCCGATGCCTGGCAGTTGGTGCATGTTCGCCAGGGCATCGAGACCGAGCTGGCCCGGCGCCTGGTCAAGGTCGTGAAGCAGACCAAGCTCAAGGTACAGGTGGCCATCCAGGGCGACCGGCTTCGGGTGTCGGGGAAGAAGCGCGACGTGCTGCAAGACGTCATCGCGCTCCTCAAGGAAGAGAAGGTCGATCTCCCACTCCAGTTCGTGAATTTCCGCGATTGATCACGTCATGACACCGAGAATGGACCTGCAGGCCGCAGGAGACCGGGACCTGCGCGAGCGTCTGCTCGCCGACGCCACCGTGACCTCGGCCATCGAGCGCCTCAACAAGAAAGGGCTGGGCGAGGGAGCGCGCCGGCATCTGCTGGCGACCGCCACGCGGCTTACCGAGGCGATGGCGCCAGACGTCCACGCGATCATCGATGGATGCCGTCAGACGCTTGGTGTCGACGGCACTCTCGAGATCTACGTGTATCCCGAGCCCCGGTTCAATGCCGCGGCCGTGAAACCCGAAAAGGGTCGGCTGCTGATGATGGTCTCGTCGTCGCTCCTCGAGGCGTTCGAGCCGGACGAGCTGCGTTTCGTGGCCGGTCATGAGGTCGGTCACTTTCTCTTCGACCACCACGCCATTCCGACCGGAGCGCTCCTCGGTGGGAAGGCCCGGCTGCCGCCCCAGCTGGCGCTGCGGCTGTTCGCCTGGCAGCGGTACGCGGAGATCTCGGCGGACCGAGCTGGTCTGGCCTGCGCGGGTGGTCTGGAGCCGGCGGCACGAGGTTTGTTCAAGCTGGCATCGGGCCTGAAGGGAGACCGCATCAAGATCCTGATCGAGGGGTTCCTGGCGCAGGTCGGCGATCTCAGGCGAGAGGCGGAGACCCTCGACGTCGACGTGCAGGCGCGTCGCGGCGACTGGTTCGCCACCCACCCGTTCAGTCCGTTGCGTCTGAAGGCGGCCGAACTGTGTGTCTAGTCGGAGGTGATCACCCCCGGTGGCACCTCCCGCGACGAGCTCGAGGCTCGGGTCCAGGAACTCATGACCTTGATGGACCCGAGCTACCTCACCGCCAAGACCGGTGTGGCGAGACCATGCGTCGGCTGCTCTTTGCCGGCGGGGTTGCGGTGGCGGTCGCCGCCGGCGGTCCGGCGGCTCCGGAAGCGGTCGAGGCGCTCGAGAAGCTCCTTGGCCCCGGGGCACTGCCGCCCGAGCTCAAGCCCGAGGTCATCACGGCGGATCTCCCGGGTCGGATCGCGCAAGTCAAGAAAAGCGTGCCGCCCCTTCGTCGTGCTCAGGTGCTGCGCGACCTGTGTGTGATCGCCCGAGCCGACGGTCACGTATCGGATGCCGAGCTGGCGGTCATCCAGCAGATCGCGGCCGGGGTGGAGGTGGATCTGAGTCTGGTGACCTGCGCCTTCGACCGCACGTCATCGGAGTGCGCCGCGCAGCCGCCGGCGTAACGTCAGGTTGCATCCGTGCCTGGTTTGACGGAGGATCTGGCTCGTCGAGGGGAGACTCACCGAATGCAGACATCAAGAAAGCGTCATGCCGCAGCCGCGGTGCTCTGTCTGGTCCTGGTCGGGGTCGTTGGTTTTGGCGACGCCATCGTGGACCGTATGCAGGCCGCACAGGGCCCGATGGTGCACGGTCCGATCTTCGAGGTCGACCCGCTCTGGCCGCAGCCGCTGCCCAACCACTGGCTACTGGGGACGACGATCGGCGTCTCGGTGGATGCGCGCGACCACATCTGGATCGTCCATCGGGGCGATGCGCTGGCCGCGGGTGAGGTGCCGGCCGCACAGGATCCTCCTGTCGCGGCAGAGTGCTGCTTCCCGGCGCCGCCCGTGATGGAGTTCGACCAGGACGGCTTGCTGGTTGGCTACTGGGGCGGTCCCGGTGAGGGCTACGAGTGGCCCGTGTCGAACCACGGCATCTTCGTCGACCACATGGACAACGTGTGGATCGGTGGGAATGGCGGTCCCGACTCGCACCTGCTGAAGTTCGACCGCTACGGCAACTTCCTGCGGCAGGTAGGGCAGGCGGGTGCTCGCATGACCGGTCCGGTCAGTGACGTTACCGGGCAGCCGACAGCGGTGGCCGACAGCAACGACACGGAGAGCTTTGGCCGCGTGGCCAAGATCTTCGTCGACCCGAAGGCAAACGAGGCGTACATCGCCGACGGTTACTTCAACAAGCGGGTCGCCGTGCTCGATGCCGAGAGCGGCGCCTTCAAGCGCCACTGGGGCGCCTATGGCAACACGCCGGACGATAGTCCGCTGCCACGCTACGACCCGAACGCGGAGCCGCCGCAGCAGTTCCGCACGCCCGTCCACTGCGCCGACCTGTCGAAAGACGGGCTGGTCTACGTCTGTGACCGCGTGGGCAACCGGATCCAGGTGTTCGAGCGGGACGGGACCTACGTCGAGGAGCTGTTCCTGGCCAAGGACACCCTGGGGGCCGGGGCGGTCTGGGACGTCGCCTTCTCACGTGACGCCGAGCAGAAGTACATGTACGTGGCCGACGGCGTGAACGAGAAGGTCTACATCATCGACCGCAAGGAGATGGAGCTCATCTCGAGCTTCGGCGACGGTGGGCGGCAGCCGGGGCAGTTCTACGGTGCCCACAGCATCGCCACCGACTCCCACGGCAACATCTACGTGACCGAGACGTTCGAAGGCAAGCGCCTGCAGAAGTTCGTCTACAAGGGCGAAGGCCCGATCCGCGCCGGCGACCAGGGCGTGGTCTGGCCGTCGTCGGCCGCTGGTGACTGACGCGAACCAGCGGCCTTACGGGCATTGGCAGGTGGCTTCGTAGCTGCCAATGTCTGAGCGCCAGAAGCCTGAAGCCCGTAGCCTGGATTCGAAGGCCGCGCCTCCTTGGCGCGGCCTTCTGTATGTACGCGGATCGCGATGTTCTGAGCCCGGATCCCCGCTCAGAACATCGCGATCGGGTTGACTGGCGACCCTGTCCCGTTCGGGATCGGCAGCGGCGCAATGGTCATCATGAACTCGTAGCGCTCACGCTCGGCGGCCGCGGCGGCCAGCGCCTGGAAGTCGGCGCGGTCCAGCACCTGGATGCCGAGGATCGTGAGGGCGAAGTTGTGCAGCGCCAGCCGCGAGATGTCGCCTTCCGGTTGTGGCACATAGCCGGGCGTTTCCCAGCCCGCGATGGCCACGTCGCGCTCCTTCAGCCAGGGGATGACGTGGTTGTCCAGACCGGCCGCCTCCTGGCCCGTGTCGAACGGGCCGATCGCATCTTCCCGCGCCCATCGACCCCACCGCACCAGAAAGGCGTCGCCCGGACCGACCCGGACGCCGGTCCGTGCCTCCCAGGCTTCAAGGTCAGCCACCGTAATCCGCGTGCCCGGCTCCAGATACGGCACACCCTTCAGCCGGGCGATGTCGTAGAGCACCGCCCGGGTCACCAGGCCGTCCTTGACCGCCATGATGGAGTTCTTGGCGGCCCCATCCTCCATCGTGACGAGGCCGTCCACGTCATAGCCGTTCCACATCTTGCCGTCGAAGAAGATGTGCGCGAACGCATCGAGATGCGTCGTGCCTGGCCCGTGGATACACGGGTAGGCGAGCGTGTCGCTGGCCGCGGAGCGGTTTGCCCGAACCATGGACCACTCGATTGGGCACGGGTTGGCAATGGTGGCGACCTTCTCGGCGTCCGAGGCGAGGGACACCGTGAAGCCCTCGGTCACGAGAGCCGCGGCTTCGGCCCGCTTCGCGGACGTGATCAGGTTCGCCGCGCCGAGCTCATCGTCCGGGCCCCAGCGTCCCCAGTTCGACAACTCGGTCTGCCACCGGTCGTACTGAGCCTGGCTGACGAGCGGCGGTATCTCGCCCGATTGGCCGTGCAGCGAGATGGTGAGCACTCCGGTCAGGGCCGCGAACGCGAAAGCCGCGGGGCGTCGTGTCGTCATCGTGCCTCTCTACTCCGGTTGCGGGAAGAAACCGCGGCGCGTGGGCGTGCGGCGACCGTGGTCCCGATCATACTCTTCGGGTGACGGCCAGGTCGGCCGCGCCGGGGCTATAATCAGCATTCGTCTCATCGCGCAATGCACCGCTCGGCGAGGAGCCGGGTGATTCTTCCGCCGAACTGGTCGGCGGGCCGGGCACGAGCAAGGAGAGCATCAGGATGCGAACGAGAGTGGTCTGGGTCGTGTTGACCGCAGTCATCGCCGCTGGATGCGGCGGTGGTGGGGAGGCGCCAGCAGGGCCGCCGTTCCAAACCGATAGAAGCGTACGGATGTTGATGGCTAACATGCTGGATCCAGCGGCGGATCTGCTGTGGGACGCCGTTGGCACCGTCGTCGACGAGAACGGCGAGGACTATTGGGAGCCCGAGACCGAAGAGGACTGGCTGCAGGTCCGGCTTGGAGCCGTCGCGCTCGCCGAGTCAGCCAACCTTCTGATCATGGACGGGCGCGCTCGAGACGAGGACCAGTGGGTCGAGCTGTCCCAGGCGATGGCCGACGCCGCGATGGAAGCCTTCGCGGCGGCCGAAGCAGAAGACCCGCAGTTGGTGTTCGACCTTGGCGAGACCGTCTATCAAACCTGCAACAACTGCCACAGCGTGTACTGGGTTGATGACGCGGACCGGGGGCGCGCCATCGGGAGCGACTGACGTCCCGCTGCCCGAGGTCGCCTGACGCGCCTGCCACTGCGCCGGCGGCCCTCGATTGCCTATGGCCGGCCCGTCCCCGCCCTGGCGCCGCGCGCTCATCTTCTGTCACCGCTGGCTCGGCATTGCCGGGAGCCTGCTCTTTATCTCCTGGTTCGCCTCGGGCGTCGTTCTCATGTATGCCGGGATGCCGGCGCTCGACGCGGCGGATCGGCTGAGACGGCTCCCACCGCTCGACCTCAGCGATGCCGCGGTCGGAGTCGGCGAGGCGGCGGTCACGGTCGGCTTCACACCGCGTCGCATCGTGGTGGGCATGCTGGGCGAGCGTCCCGTCTACCGCCTGGCCGGGTCTGGTGAGTGGGCCACCATCTTCGCTGACAACGGAACACCACTCGATGGCCTGAGCCGGGGGCAGGCCATGGAGGTGGCGCGACGGTTCGCGCCAGAGCACGCCGACACGGCGAGCTACGACCGGCGGATGGTCGAGCCCGACCAGTGGACGTTGCAGAGCCGCGTGTTCTTCCCGCTGCACCGGATCGCACTGAACGATGCCGCCGGCAC
>CAJWMX010000237.1 GCA_913043805.1 uncultured Acidobacteriota bacterium
CACGGCGGCCGCAGCCAGCACGGTGGCGTCGGGTCGCGGGCAGGTCACGGTCACGTCTCGCACGCCGGCTACCCGCGCCGGCACCGCCGTCATCAGGAGCGACGATGGTAGCGGGTAGCGACCCGCCGGTACATAGCACCCGACCCGTTCGAGCGGAGTGACCACCTGCTCGATGTCGACGCCGGGGCGGACCTCGGCCCGCCAGCCACGCGGAATTTGTCGCCGCGCCACCCGTCGGATGTTGGCTGCGGCCGTGCGCAACGCCTTCCGCAGCGTCGGATCCAGCGTGCGCAGGCCCTCCTCGATTTCATCGGCGGTGACCTCCATCGGGCCGTCGAGTTGGTCGAACGTTCGGGCGTAGCGCAGCAGCGCCGCGTCGCCCGACTGGCGGACGGCCGCCACGATCGTGGCGACACGCCGGGCGATGGCCGGGTCGGCGTCCTGCTGCCGGTCCACGAGTCGCGCCACGGCGCGCCGTCGAGACGAGTGGATGATGCGCATAATCAGAGCACGATCTTGTTCAACGGGTACTCGACGATGCCCTGCGCGCGGGCCGTCTTCAGCTGCGGAATCAACTCGCGGACCGATGACTCTTCGATGATCGTGGTGACCGACACCCAGTCGTCGTCGCTGAGCGCCGCGACCGTCGGCCGCTGCAGCGCCGGCAGTAACCCGATCACCTCATCGAGGTCGCTCCGACGCACGTTGAGCATCAAGCCGACTCGCCCCTGGGCTTCGATCGCCGCGCGCAAGAGCAAGGCGATGTTCTCGAGCTTGGTGCGTGTCCATTCGTCATCGAGCGCCGTCTGGTTGGCGATCAACTGCGGGTTCGATTCGATGACCGTATCGATGATGCGCAGGCGGTTGGCTCTCAAGGTCGAGCCCGTCTCGGTGGCCTCCACGATGCCGTCGGCGAGGCGCGGCGGCTTGACCTCGGTCGCCCCCCAGGAGAACTCGACCTTCACCGGAATGTCGAGTCGTTTGAAGTACGCCTGGGTGACCTCCACCAGTTCGGTGGCGATCGTCGCTCCGGCGAAGTCCTGCGGGGTCTTGAACTTCGAGTCCTCCGGCGCAGCCAGTACCCAGCGGACCTTGCGGAAGCTCTGCTTCGAGTAGACGAGATCGGCCACGTCCACGACCGTGGCGCCGGTACTGGCGTGGTTCTCCGCAATCCAGTCCTGCCCGGTCAATCCCGCGTCAAGCGCGTTATCGGCGACGTAGCGCGCCATTTCCTGGGCCCGTATCAACGTGCACTCGATCTCGGGGTCGTCGATGGTGGGGAAGTACGACCGCGAGCTCGTATAGATGTTGAAGCCGGCCTGCGCGAACAGCTGAATCGTCGACTCCTGCAAGGAGCCTTTGGGAATGCCGAGTCGTAGGGTCTTGTCAGCCATCGCCGCTAGTCCTCGTTGCCCAGTTCACGGTAGAAGCAGGTGCGTTCGCCGGTGTGGCAGACGTTGCCCTCGCCGTTGCGTGTGACCTTCACCAGCACCGTGTCGTCGTCGCAGTCCACCAACAGCTGCTGCACGGCGAGGGTGTTGCCTGAGGTTTCGCCCTTCATCCAGAGCGTGTTGCGCGTCCGGCTGAAGAAGGTCGCGAAGCCGGTCTCCCGCGTGCGGTCGAGCGCCTCCTGGTTCATGAAACCGACCATCAGCACCTCGTCGCTGGTGGCGTCCTGAATCACCGCCGGTATCAATCCATCGAGTTTCGAGAAATCCATCGTCTGTCCTCACCTGTGGCCAGAGCGGCCGCGTTCACCAAAAAAAAGCCCCGCCGAACAGGTCGGCGGGGCGGGGACTGCGTCGTGTGTCTGTTCGAGACGTGCTACATCACACGCAGAGCCACCGGCCCGCCGTCGGGGCGGGATGATGTACGTGATGATGGTGGCCGTGCTGGCGCGTCATGACCGCCGTACCGTACTTCAGCCTCACGGACCTGTCAAATGACCGCACGGGTCCTAGAATCGGACGCGGACCCCGGCGAATCCGCTTCGGGGGGCGCCGGGACCCACGAAGCGCGGGTCCTCGGCATCCGGGACCTCGTCCAGCTCGACTTCGAGCTCAGCCAGCGCACCGAACGTCGCGTACTCTGCATCGAAGAGGTTGTCGACCCGGACGAACAGCTCGACCTCAGGGGTGAGTCGATAGGCGGAGTGGAGATTCACCACGCCGTAGCCGTCCAGTGGTCGCTGATCGTTGCCTTCGTCTCCCAGGAAGATCCGGTCTGACGCGGCGACAGCTTCCACTGCAACGTCGAACACCCGGGTGAGCGCAACGCCGATGCCGGCCTTGATGCTGTGCCGGGGGATTCCTGCCAGCCGGTCGCCCGGCTGCACCTCGAGTGCGCCGCCCTCGGTGGCGGCGTCGTTGACCTCGTCGTTCCCGGGCAGTGACAGCGGCGACTCGAAGGTGGCTTCGACGAGCCCGTAGCCCAGATACCACCCCACCCGGTCGATCTGTCCCCGCAGGTCCAGATCGAGACCAACCCGCTGAGTGTCCCCCGCGTTCTGGAAGTAGCCGGTCCCGATCAGCCGGGGCGAGGCGATGAACAGGATGTCGTCGTCGATCCGGGTGCGATAGACCGCGGCCGACCAGTCCAGGTTGCCGGCCGCGCCGGTCCATCGACCTCGAACGCCGCCTTCGATGGATCGGGCGACGGCCTGTTCGAGCGGCGGATCCGAAATGAAGGCGTTCGGGACGCGGCACGGCTCGTCGGGGTCGGCGCAGCTCAGCTCTGCGGCGGTCGGGGCGCGGTTCGACTCGCTGTAGCGACCGAAGAGCGTGGCGGCCTCCGAGAGCTGGTAGACGAGGCCGGCCGCCGGGTTGAACCGGGAGAAGCCGTGGTCGCCGTTGAGCGACACACCGAGGCGGTCGATGATCTTGATGCGGGCGTGGTTGAAGCGACCCGACAGCGTCAGGTGGGCGCGAGCGGTGAGCGAGATCGTGTCGCTCGCGTAGAGCCCGTAGTACTGGTTCTCGGAATCGAGCGCGGTGTTCAGCAGGTCGTCCGGTGCGTCGCCAAAGAGCCCTGCCCTGAGCCCGGAGCCGGACACGCCTCGCGCGTCGGTCAGGGTGCCGACCTCGCTGTTCGAGCTGAAGTCGATGTCGGCCAGATCCACGGAGGCGCCGAGCAGGAGAATGTGGTCGCTCGGGCCGACCGTGCCCCGTCCGATGGCTTGAGCGGTGGCGCCGTAGCCTTTGGCGCGGGTCGAGGTACGGTTGATGGCGCCGTCGCCGTCCGCATCGTCGGTGGTGATGAAACGGCCGGTGTTGCTGACGTCTACGAGTGGCGTGCCGGCCGGCTCTTCGTTGTCGTCGCCGTCGTCGTCATCGTCGGTCCGATCCGATCCGAGTCGCAGCTCGTCATCGTCGTCGTCATCGTCCCCGGCGCCGAGACACAGGGTGTTGGCCGGCGCCCCGGCTGGAAGCAGGTCGTCATCGCAGATGGCGAACTCCGCTTCGTCGCCGTTCAGGGTCTGCCGGTCGAGGTCGCGGTAGTAGCCCGTGGCCTGGACCGACCAGGCGTCGGTGGCGGCCAGCTCGAAGCGACCTTGCACGAACGCCAGCCGGTTCTCGGTGGTATCGGGAAACGTGAAGACCGCGGTGCGGTCGACCTCGAGCAACTCGACCGGGGCCGGACCGTTTCCAGTCATCCGCGTGTCGGCGTAGGTGAACGTGAGCCCGGCGTCGACCCGGTCCTTCCGGTAGCCGACGTCCGCCACGGCCTGGGTGACTTCCGATGGCGATTCGTCCCGCCAGCCCTGCTCGTCGAATCGGCTGGCCCCGACATACAGGGCCCACGGCCCCTGGTTCACGCCGTACTCGGCGGTGCCCATGACCCGGTCGAACGAGCCACCCGAGAACTCGCCGGCGAAGCCGGTGAAGTCGAACCCGTTCTTCAGGTTGAGTCCCAGCGCGCCACCGAGGGCGTTGAGCCCGTAGGTGGGATCGGCCCCGGCGCTCAGCTGCGTCTGGCTGATGGCGAACTGCGGAATCAGGTCGAACTGGACGGTGTCGCCGAACGGCTCGTTGATCCGAACCCCGTTCTGATACACGGCGATTCCCTGAGCCAGCCCCAGCAGAGGCGAGGCGCTGAAGCCGCGGAAACGGAGCGTGGGTTGAAACAGGTTGGTGGTCGCCCCCTCAATCGAGACCGACCCCAGTCGTTCCCCGAGCGCGTCAGCGAACGACGCGGCGCCACGGCGCCGAAGCTCGTCCCCGCCGACGACCGAGACGGTGGCCGGAATGAGGTCGCGATCGATCTCTGATCCGAGCAGCGGTGTGAACCCGACCACGTCCACGCGCTCGGTGAGGCGAGCCAGACCCAGCTCGGCATCGATTGTCACCGAGGCCCCGCCTTCGACGGAGACGCCCCGCTCCCTTCGGCTCTGGAACCCCTCGAGGCTGAACCGGACCTCGTAGGTGCCGGTCGGGAGGCTGGAGAATTCGTAGCGTCCCGTCGCGTCGGTGGCGACGACGACCGGCGCGGCCTGAGCCGGTGAGCTCGCCGCGACGGTCACGCCTGGCAGCGCGTCGCCCTGGGTGTCCCGCACGACTCCCCCCAGGGTGCCCGACTGGGCGCTCGAGATCGACGCCGTGACGAGTGACAGGAACAAAACGGTGAGAGACAGAAGCGCGCGCGTCGCCGACCGACGGATGTTACCCATATGGTGTGTACATTCCCATCGACCGGTCGTTGTTCAGGGTATTTCCGAGGCCCCTGGTGGTGGTGTGATTCTTGGGTGTGGCAACTGTTCTCGGGTGTAGACTCGGGCTGCGCATGGCCACCCGCGAGGAGATCCTCGACGTCTCCCTCGGTTTCGACACGGCCGGGGCGGCAGACCACGATGCGCTGGTGCTGGGCCTGTTCGGCCTCCACCGCGACGGGGTGTATCGCTACGTCCGGTCGTTCGGTCTCGATGCGGGAGCCAGTGAGGACGTCGTCCAGGAAGTGTTCCTTGCCCTGTGGCGCCACGTCTCCGGCGACGGCGATCGAGCGAACCTCACCGGGTGGCTGTATCGGGTCGCGCGCAATCTGGCGCTTAAGCGCCGAGCGTGCGATCGCCGGGGTAGTGGGCCGGTCGCGCCCGTCACTGGCGGCAGCGCGCCAGGCGAGGTCACCCCTGAGGAACGGCTCGCCGGGCTGGAGCGGATAGCTCGGCTTCGTGCGGTCGTGCGGGCGCTGCCGGAGCGGGAGCGGCGCTGTCTCCAGCTCCGGGCCGAAGGGCTCCGCTACCGCGAGATCGCGCATGCCCTGGGAGTGTCGCTTGGCACGGTGGCGTCGGCGGTGGCTCGGGCGCTGGCTCGCCTGCGGCGG
>CAJWMX010000238.1 GCA_913043805.1 uncultured Acidobacteriota bacterium
TCGGCTCGGAGGTGCCGTCGGATCCCCAGCCCGAGCGGTTCCGACAACGCACCGGACTGCAGGGTCCCACCATCATCTACGTCGGCCGGATCGACGAGAACAAAGGGTGCAAGGAGCTCTTCGACTTCTTCCAGCGCTACGCCCGGGTCGACCCGGCCCTGACGCTCATGCTCATCGGCAATCCGATCATGCCGATCCCGGAGCATCCGCGCATCCGGCACCTCGGCTTCGTGAGTGACGAGGAGAAGTTCGACGCGATGGCCGCGGCCGAGCTGCTCGTGATTCCGTCCTACTACGAAAGCCTGTCGATGGTCACGCTCGAGGCCTGGGCCCTGGGGCGCCCGGTGCTCGCCAATGGCAAGTGTGACGTGCTGTGCGGGCAGTGTGTCCGCAGCAACGCGGGCCTCTACTACGAGAACTACGAGGAGTTCGCCGAGTCACTCCACACGATCCTGACGCAGCGCCGGCTCCGCGAAGCGCTCGGAGCCAACGGACGGATCTACTTCGACCAGCACTACACCTGGCCGACCGTCGAACGGAAGTATCTGGAGATGTTCGACCGGCTCCGGCGGGAAGCTCCGGCGGACCGTGCCCCCCGGGAGGGGCTGCCTGGCTGGATCGGTCGTCGTCGTCGGACGGCGCCTCCCGCACGTGAGATCGTCGACCGGCTCCCTCGGGGACCAGCCGCCAGCGAGGACCGTGGGGCGGCCGCGTCATGAGCAGCGCCACGACGGCCCGCCCGCGCGCGGTGCATCAGGTCCTCGCCACGCTGGGCTACGGAGATGCGATCGGCAACGAGGTGCTGGGCATCACCCGGGTCCTGCGTGAGGCGGGATACGAATCGGAGATCTTCGTCGAGACCGCTGACCCACGCCTCGAGGACCTCACGCTCGACTACCGCGATCTCATCGACGCGTCTCACCCCGACAACGTCCTGATTCACCATTTCTCGATCGGCTCCAGAGCCTCCCGCATCGCCTACGCGCTTCCGGACCGCATGGCGCTCGTGTATCACAACATCACACCGCCGGAGTACTTCGTCGGCGTGCACAAGGATCTCGTCCGTTTCTGCTATAGCGGACGGCGCGAGCTGCAGGCTTATGTCGACCGATGCGACCTCGCGCTGGGAGATTCCGAGTTCAACCGGCAGGAGCTGGAGCGCTTCGGGTTCGAACGCACCGGTGTGTTGCCGGTGGTTCCGAGCTTCACCCATCTTGACGAGCCCCCGGACCGCACGCTGGTCTCCGAGTTCGATGATGAACGGGTGAACCTACTGTTCGTGGGACGCGTGATCCCGAACAAGCGGATCGAGGATGTCATCCGCTTCTACCATGCCTACCGCGCCAAGTACCAGCCACGGTCGCGGCTGCTGCTGGTCGGCGCCTGGGGCGGGTTCGAGTCCTACCTTGCGTCCCTGCACCACTTGATCGCGGACCTGCGGATCCCCGACGTCCATCTGCTGGGCCACGTCTCGAACGCCGAGCTGACGGCCTGTTACGACGTGGTCGACCTGTTCCTGTCGGCCAGCGAACACGAAGGCTTCTGCGTGCCGCTGATCGAAGCGTTCTCGAAGCGCGTACCGGTAGTGGCCTATGCCGCGGCGGCGGTGCCGGCGACGATGGATGGCGCCGGGGTGCTCTACGAGTCGAAGGACCCGCGTCATGTCGCCTCGATCCTGCACACCGTGCTGTCGAACCCCACCCTGGAGGAGGAGATCGTACGCGAACAGGACGCCGCCCTCGACCGCCTGCTGGCCCGCGACTTCCGTGGGACGCTGCTCGAGGCCGTCGACCGGGTGGTCAGCACGCCACGCCAGCCACGCCCGCAGGTGCGAGACGACTTCTGGGATCGCTTCGCGGAATGGGAGCGACTCGAAGAACTCCGACTGTACCGACCGTCGGCCTACAAGGCGCTGCCGTTCGCGCCTGCCGAAGGTAGCGAGAACCCATGACTCGTCGCGACGCGTGAGCCGATGATCATCAACCAGTGGTTGCCCGCGGCGCACCGCGGGGACGCAGTGGGTGACAGCGCCCGGCGGGTGCGGGCGCTGCTTCGTTCCCTTGGCCACGACTCCGACATCTATGCGCTGACGATCGACGACGACCTGCAGAGCGAGATCCGCCCATTCTCGGACCCCGCGGCGAGACGCGGAGACGTGACAATCCTGCACTTCGCCATCGCCTCGCCGCTGACCGAGGCCCTGGCCAGTCTGGAGACGGTGCGGATCATCCAGTACCACAACATCACCCCGGCGCATTTCTTCGCCGGGTACGACGCCGGTCTGGTGGGTCTCGTCACCCGCGGCAGGGAAGAGCTCGCGAGCCTGGTTGGCCGGGTCGACCTGGCGCTCGGCGACTCGGAATACAACCGCCAAGAGCTGGAGGCACTCGGATTCGCCGAGACCGGCGTCTTCCCCATCGCCGTCGACACGGAACGGCTGACGTCCGCCCCGCCGCAGCCCGCCCTCGAGCGGGTGCTCAACGACGGTCTCACCAACATCCTGTTCGTGGGTCGAATGGTCCCGAACAAGAGACTCGAAGATCATCTGCGGCTGGCCGAACAGTACAAGCGGTATATCGACGCGTTTCACCGCTTCATCTTCGTGGGGCGTGAGGATGCGTGCCCTCGCTACTATTCGATGATCCGGGCGCTGATGAACGAATACCGGATGACCAGCGAGCGGTTCTGGTTCGTCGGCTCGGCGCCGGACGCCGACCTGGCCGTGTTCTATCGCACCGCCAGCGCCTACGTCTCGTTGAGCGAGCACGAGGGCTTCTGCGTGCCGCTCCTCGAAGCGATGGCCACCGATGTGCCGGTACTGGCCTACGCATCCACTGCCGTGCCCGAAACCATGGGTGGGGCGGGCATTACGTTCTCACCCAAGGACTTCGAGTACGCCGCTGAGACGCTGGGACTCCTGGTGTACGATGACGAGCTGCGCAGCCAGGTCCTCGAGGGACAACGGCGGCGGCTCCGAGATTTTTCCGACGCGACCTTTGCCGGTCACCTGGATCGACTGGTCGCGCGTTTCGCCTGAGGACACGGTGAAGATCGCCTTCGTCATACAGCGCTACGGCGCGGAGCTGATAGGCGGCTCCGAGTATCACTGCCGCCTCATTGCCGAGCGGCTTGCCGCGCGACATCAGGTCGACGTGCTGACGACCTGCGCCCGCGACTACATCACCTGGAAGAACGAGTATCCGGAAGGCGAAGACCGGATCCGGGGGGTGACGGTCAGACGGTTCCCGACCGACCGGACGCGCGACCTCGAGTCGTTCAACGAGTACTCGGACTGGATCTTCCACAACGACCATACGCCGGCCGATGAAGAGAAGTGGCTCGAACAGCAGGGTCCGTGGAGTCCGGCGCTCATCGCCTATCTCGAACAGCATCACAAGCGCTACGACGCGCTCATCTTCTTCACCTACCTCTACGCACCGACCGTGCTCGGGCTCAAGGTCGACCCGGCGCGGAGCATTCTCGTGCCCACGGCCCATGATGAGCCGGCGATCCGGCTGGGCCTGTATCGGGACGTCTTCTCGCGCCCGGCGGGTATCGCCTACAACACCCATGTAGAACGCGGCTTCCTGAAGCAGCTCTTCAAGGTGCAGGCGAAGGTCGAGGAAACGGTGGGCTGCGGAGTCGAGTTGCCTCCGTCGAGGCTGCACGAGCTCCCCGGGCACACGCGCGGCGCGACCCAGGAGACCGAAGAGACCGCACCGCCGGAAGGCGAAGAGTCGAACGACCAGCCCATGGGCAGCCCGCTGACCGCCCGGGGCGCCGTGTTCCGCCGTCGGCACCGGCTGTATGGACCGTTCGCGCTCTACGGCGGGCGTATCGATCCCGGGAAGGGATGCGAGGAGCTGCTCGACTACTTCGGCTCCTACGCCGAGGCGAACGGCGACGCGTCGCTCGTGCTAATGGGTCTCAAGCTCATGCCGATCCCCGAATCGCCGAGTGTCCGGTTCGCCGGGATGCTCTCGGAGACCGAACGTTTCGAGGCGCTCGAAGCGGCCACGGTGGTCGTCGTGCCGTCACCGTTCGAAAGCCTGTCACTCCTGGCCCTGGAAGCGTTCTCGGTCGGGACGCCGGTCCTGGCCAATGCCCGCAGCGAGGTGGTGATGGACCACTGCCAGCGGAGCAACGGCGGCCTCTACTACGGCAGTCGGGAGGAGTTCCACGAGTGCCTCCGGCTCCTGGTGGCGGATGACCGACTGCGCGCGGCGATGGGTCGACACGGTCGGCAGTACGTCCGGTCCAACTACCGATGGGACGTCATCATGGACAAGTACGACCGTCTGATTGGTGGCGTTCGACGTCCGCGTCAGGAAGGACGCCAGCGCCGGGGACGCCGACGCGGCGGACGCAGCAGCAACAGAAACCAGGTCAGTTCCTAGACCAGGCGTTTGACGCGGGCCCGTCCAGTGCCGGGGTCCTGCAGCCCACCGTCTGGCGCGTCGACCGGCGCCCTGGCGCCCGCTCGACGCCGACGCGGGCGGATGTCGTGGCGCTTGATCATCTCGTTCAGCGTCGTGGGCTTGATCCGCAGCATCTCGGCCGCCCGCTTCTGCACACCGCCGGCGGCGACCAGGGTGCGCTCGATCAGCTGCGTTTCGAAGGCCGCGATCACCTCTTTGAAGGAGATCCCCTCGGGAGGCATCACGAACTGCGGAATCTGGAACGGCCGTGAAGTGCGGACGGCGTCCGGAATCAGGTCGGGGCCGATCCGATCCTCGGTCGAGAGCACCACCGCCCGCTCGATCACGTTCTCGAGCTCACGCACGTTCCCGGGCCAGTCGTACTCTTCCATGAGGTCGAGCGCGGCCGGTGTCAGCTCGAGGTCCCGCTTCTCGTTCTCTACCCCGTACTTCTCGAGGAAGTGCTGCGCCAGCAGACGGATGTCATCTCGGCGCTCGCGCAACGGAGGGAGCTCCACCTTGATGACGTGAAGGCGATAGTAGAGATCCTCACGGAACCGGCCTTCCTCCGCCATCCCCTTGAGGTCGACGTTGGTCGCCGCGATGATCCGGACGTCCACCTTGATGGTGTCGACTCCGCCCAACCGCATGAACTCCCGCTCCTGAATCACCCGGAGCAGTTTCGCCTGGGTCTCGAGCGGCACGCTGCCGATCTCGTCGAAGAAGATGGTCCCCCGATCGGCGAGCTCGAACAGGCCCTTCTTCGGCGCCACCGCACCGGTGAACGCGCCTTTCAAGTGTCCGAAGAGGTTCGACTCGAGGAGGTCCGGGGGCAGGCTCCCGGAGTTGACGGTCACGAACGGCCGGTCGGCGCGCGGTGAGTTCCCGT
>CAJWMX010000239.1 GCA_913043805.1 uncultured Acidobacteriota bacterium
CGCATGGGAGCCACGGCAGCCTTCGTCGACATCGACCCCGCCACCTACAATCTCGACCCGACCCAGCTGGGAACGTGGTTCGACGAACATCCGGCGGACGCGGGGCGGGTGAAGGCGATCGTCCCGGTCCACCTCTATGGCCAGTGCGCCGACATGGCGCCGATTCTGGAACTGGCGGACGCCCGCGGCATCCCGGTGGTGGAGGACGCGGCCCAGGCGATCGGCGCCCACTACGAGTGGCAGGGCACGCGGCGCCACGCCGGGGCGATGGGCACGATCGGCTGCTATTCGTTCTTCCCCAGCAAGAACCTGGGTGCGATGGGCGACGGCGGCATGGTCGTCACCGACGACCCCGAGCTCGCCGAACGGCTCCGGAGCCTGAGAAACCACGGCGCGCATCCCAAGTACCACCACGCGCTGGTCGGAGGTAACTTTCGGCTCGATCCGCTTCAGGCGGCGATCCTTCGCGTCAAGCTCGACCACCTTGAGGAGTGGCATAGCGAACGGCAGGCCAACGCCGCGTACTATGACGAGCACCTGCGGCTGCCAGGCATCACCACTCCGTCCCCCCGTGGCGAGCGACGGGACCACGTCTACAACCAGTATGTGATCTCGGTGTCGTCAGACCGGGACGGCCTCCGGTCCTGGCTGACCACAAGCGGAATCGGCACAGAGGTGTACTACCCCGTGCCCGCGCACCTGCAGCCATGCTTCGCTTCGCTTGGATACACCGAAGGCTGTTTTCCACACAGTGAATACGCCGCCGAGCACTCGCTTGCTCTCCCCATCTATCCCGAATTGACGACCGAGATGCAGGACTACGTCGTCGAGCGGCTGACCGAGCGGCTGACCGGACAAGCGCCGGCAAGTCCGGCGGAAACGGTCTAACACGGCACGGTCCGGGATCGACTGACCAGCACTGGCCACTGGGCCGCCATCGCATCCGCCCAAATCAGGGCTTACGCGACTATGCCCACCGCACGAAGGATATCCCCGGCCCAGCGCGAGAGAGGGACATTGAACCCACCGTTTTCCACGACCAGATCCGCACGCTCCGGTCTCTGAAAATCGATGTCAACCCCCACCACATTGGCGGTCTCGCCGCGCCGCGCGGCCTGATAAATCCCTTTGTCGTCTCGTTCGACCAGGACATCAATCGGCACGTCGACGAAGACTTCGAAGTAACTCGAGAAAGTCTCGCGGTTACGGTCGCGGAGGTCGGCGAAGAGCGACAGGTGGGAGCAAACGACATTGATCCCTTCCAGATCAAGCCAGCGACAAATCTCGAACAAACGTTCGGCGTTCTTGCGCCGTGCCACCAGCGTGTAGTCGGCATCGCTCTGGTCCTGCCCCACGATCCGCCTTACCTGATCCCCATCCACCATCACGACCGGCGCGCCGGTCGCCTTCCACTGGCGATGCACCTCGGTACCGATGGCCGTCTTGCCCGCCCCCGACATCCCTATGATCCAAACGACCACAACCAGCTACGTCCTAGCGCAACCGGACCGGGCGCATGATCCCCTCGCCGCAGTTGAGCTCCACGCCACCCACGGCCGAGACCCGCTCGAAGAGCTGTTCGCCACAACCGATGGCGGCAGGAATCCCGAACTCAGCACATCGAATCGCCATGTGAGAGTTGGCGCCGCCAAACGCCGTCACAAGCCCACCGATCCTATGGGCGAAGATCCAGTCAAAACCGGGATCAGCCCCCTCAATCAGCACAACGCGGCCCTCGAGTTCTGGCACCGAGACGTCGTCAGCTCGCAAGCGGACGCACGCTCCCCGCACGACGTTGTGTGTGATGAAATTCGGATGGCTGATCTGGAACGGCACCACATGCACCCCTGCCTCGTCGAAGAGCAGCTGCGGTAGCCGTACGGCGCGAGTCGTCGCGTGAGCTTCGGCGCCGCGACGGGCCCTGTCGCGCAAACGCTCCTCCACCGCGTAAGGCGCGCTCTCCACGTCCACTTCGAGCACGTCGTCAATCGCCAAATGAGACAATTCATCCCGGCTCAGCCCCACCTCCTCTCCGTAGCGGGCGGTCAGTTCCAGCACGTCGCTCAGGGTGCGAGTGAACACAAACTTCGCATGCTCGCGAGCCGCCGGGGCTTCCCGGAGGTAGTCCAGCAAGCGGGCCGCCGAAACGCCGTCAAAGCCGTGCTCCGCCAGCAAACGGTCGATGTCCCGCCGTTGCCGCTCCGACACCTCAATGACGGAGTCGCCGCCATCAGCGACCGGCTCCTGGGCGCCGGAGAAGATCTCGAGCGCCTGGTCGTAACGCGGCGAGAGGATGTCATATGTGCCAGGACGCAGGTGTCCATATTGGGCCATAAAGCTATCGCGATCGAGCCTCCCCTCGGCGAACCGACGCATGTCTGCGACGAGCTCGCTCGCCACCGTGCGGATGCTCTTGCCGAATCGATCGGCGTCCTCGACCGAGAACACACCCTTCGACACCAGTGACAACAGTAACGAACGGGCGATGAATCCGTGTCTAGCAATGATGGAGAACGGAACCGTCCCGAATCGGACACAGCGTTCGAGCAGCGAGCGGAGTGCCAGCGGCGACCGATCCGCCGAGGCGAGATCACGCTCCACATCGAGCTGCTCCAGCGCCTGGATTCGGGCCAACGACGACTCGAGTCCACTGCGGAGACCGGTCACGTGCTCGCGCGTCAACGACCGGAGTGTGGTCTCGAACTTCGCGAGCTCATCCGGGCTCAACACGTCTGGTATGAGCAAATCCACGCGCTCGGCAAAATCAAAGCTATAGGCCGTAATCGCCACCTCGAACTCCACCTTGTCGTGCAGATGGGGATGAGCGACGAGTCGCTCCAGCCAGGCATTGACCAATTTCTCGCCGATCGCGGCATCGAGCATGGCCGGAAGATACGAATGGAAGCTAAGACGAACATCGACATAGGGCTGGCCGGCCAGAAGCACCATGAGCGGGTGTCCCTCGGGCACGGCGTACCCCATCTCCTGCCGCGCGTCACGCCACGCGTCGTCGGTGATCACCTTTCTGTACAGGGAACTGGCTAGCCGCCGCGGTGCCCGCCCGATCATCTCGGCGGGGTTCCAGTCCGGCATCTGGCCGAAGACGGACCGTGCGCCGAGTACCCCGGGCAGCGGTTGAAACCGTCGCCGGACGAACTCCTGAACACCCAGCAGCGCCTGGTCGACCTGCCGCGCCAGCGCACGGTTCCAGTTCGCGCGGGTTGTAATTAGCCGTACCTGGAGCAGATAGGGGACAAACTCGGCGTCGAGAGCGAATTCGACATCGAGAAACGGGTTCCCGGTCACCGCCTCAAGGTCGGAGACAGCCGCGACCAACGCCTGGAACCGCGGCGACCGCACCGCCTCGATCGCGCCCCTATGCAGATAAAGCGTTCGGTTGGAGTACTCACCGGCTCCCGAGGTGACCGTATCGGTACGACCGGACTGGTCGTCATAGTTGATCACGTAGTAGGGAGCGCCCGTGTTCAGGTCCTGGGTAAAGAGCACTCCACTCATCACGGTGTTGACCAGCATCCTCTGGACGATGATCTCATCCCGGTTGGCGATCTGCTCCCCGCCCTTCTCATAGCTAGCGACGACCGTATCGACAGCATCGGTGAGCGCCTCCCGGTCGTTGGCACCTACTCCAGGCACCGAGGCATATTGCCCCGCCTGTCCCCAGACGGACCCGTCCTCGTCCCAGGCCGATGAGCGCACGATGACCGCCTCGGAGCCAAATCGCTGGGCGATCCGACCGAACCAAACGTCTGGCTGGCTCCGCCACTCCGCGACCGTGAAGTACAGCAGGTCTGGAATCTTGAACTTGGCCAGTCGGCCTGTCAGCCGATCCAGAGTCCGAGCCTTAGTTTCGAAGGTAAAGTTCGGCATGGCCCTTCATCCCGGTTAAGACATTCGCCCCGCGCCTCTGTTGGGTCGAAGAACACGATTCCAGCCGCACGCAAGTCATCGACCTGCAGCCCCTATCGGGTAAGAAATTGCACAAAACAGACTGCAGTAGGTGATGGAGATCAGCGGTCGACGTCGATCCGGGTGCGGTGGGTTCCGTCTTCGGCCCGGTGCTCTCGATCGCCAGTAGCGCTCCCCCGGCGTAGAGCAGGCGGCGGTCCGGCACTCCATCGCCATTTTCGTCGAACGCCGCCAACTCGAAAAGGCTCCCGGAGTGCGTCTCCCACTCGTCGGGCTGACCATCAGGAGCCATGTCATCCTCGGCTCTGGCCAGGATGTCCGCCTCGTAGTGCTCCCTTCGGTCGACCTGACCGTTGTGCAGTATCGAAATTTCGATGCCGGCCACGGCGCCGTCGCCATCTTCGTAGGCCCAGGTGTCGACCACCTCATCTCCCCCGCGCGAGAACCAGATCTTTTTGATCAACCGACCCGGCAGGTAGTACTTCCAGCGTTCAATCACTCGGTTCTCGCCCCGATCCAGTTCGCTCCGGAGCACAGTATTTCCGTCCATGTAGCTCCAGGTGTCTGGAGTAGGGTTGTCGTCCGAATCCAGGGTGAGCAGCTGAAGACGACTCGTTTAGCGATCGTACTCGGCGTTCACGGTCCGTTGTCGGCATCCGCTCGGGACCAGGCCCGCACGCCACCGATTCCCCACCCCGAGGGTCAGAGCCAGGCCCCTGACCACCCGTGGCTCCATCCTTATCGGGCCTACTCACGCGGGGTCGGCTGCTCGATCGGCAGGTCCATCCGGTCGCCCCACTCCTTCCAGGAGCCTATATAGTTCCGGACGCGTGGGAAACCGAGAAGGCGGAGGGCGAGATAGCTGTGCGCGGCGCGATAACCACCCTGACAGTACGTCACAATCTCTCGCTCGGCCGTGATCCCCGCCGACTCGTACATCGCCCGAAGCGCCTCAGCAGATTTGAAGCGTCCACGGTCGTCGAGATTCTGCTTCCACTCGATGTGTACCGCACCTGGCACAGCGCCGCCCCGGGCTGCACGGACCGTGGTTCCGCAGTACTCGCCGTCGGAACGGGTGTCGAGCACGGCGACCTCGCTGGAGCCCAGGCAATCGCGCAGATCTTGCCAAGTAGCGAGGGTCCCATCATCTCGACCTGGTACCCACTTGGTCGCCCGGGGTGCATTCGCGACGGTCGTGATCTCTCCGCCCGCCTCGCCCCAGGCGCCGAAGCCCCCGTCGAGCAATCTCGGCCCGGAATGCGCGAAGAACTCGAGGAACCAGAAGGCTCTCGCCGCCCGGATCCCGGACTGCTCGTCATAGACTACGACCGTCCGGTCCGACTCCACCCCTCGCGATGCCAGCAGGTGGCCG
>CAJWMX010000240.1 GCA_913043805.1 uncultured Acidobacteriota bacterium
CGCCGCGGTGTCGTCGTCAAACGCGATCACCTCGAGTGAGGTCGCCAGCTCCGGGTCGGTGAACTCGGGGAAGAACGTCTCACCGACGTCGAAGAACGCGTCGGGCACGGCCCGACGAGGTCCGGTCACCAACGCCAGCGCCACCAGCAGCAGCGCGGCTCCACCAAATACGGTCGTCTTCTTCAGCTCGCTCATCGTGCTCGTCCTGCAGTCCTATTCGCGAAGCCGGCGGGCCGCCGCGGCGCCTTCCCGCTCCCGCTGCTGCCGGCGGGCGAAGGTCACCAGCCCCAGCACCACCACCGGCACCGGCGGCAGCAGGATCGCGAAGGTCTTGATCGTGCTCTGAATCCGGCGGATCTGCGTTTCCATCCGCTCGAGGCTGGCCCGGATCTTCGTCTGCTTCTCCGTCTCGATGTTGGTCGACAGCACCTGGAGGCGGCGGTTCTCCACCTCCTGGAGGTTACGCGCCATGATCTGCTTGGCCTGCGCGTCGATGTCGGTGCGGTCCTGCACCTCGGCTACCCGCTCATCGAGGCGGGCCTGCGCCTCGGTGAGCGCCGCATCAGCTTCCTCCTCCGCCTGCTGCTCGTCCAGCGTCCGCTGCTCGACGAACTCGGCCGTCTGCGCCTCGACCCGCTCGAGGGTCCGATGCCGCGCTCGCCGGCTCCGGAGCGCGATGAAGGAGTCGTCCTCGAGCAGCTCATCCATCGCGTTCAGAAAGAACGTGATGTTGTCGAAGTTGAGGTTGCCGGGGGCCGTCTCCCGGATCTGGAAAAACTGCTCGCCGATGAAGTCGAGGTCGGCCACCACCACCAGATCGAGTGGCCCCTCGGTCGACCAGGCCGATGCGTCGTCCGCGGCGGCATCAGCCGGATCCGCCGCCTCGTCCGCGCTTTCTTCCTCCGCGGGCTCGGCCGGGGCGGCCACCGGCTGGTCGGAGCGAATGCGGGCCGCGACGATGTAGTCGCCCTCGTTCTGCTCCCGCACCGGGTTCGGGTTGATCTGCGGCCCGAAGAAGCTCTGTTGCACCAGCGTGAAATAGCCGCTGTCACCAGATACGGCTCCTGTACGAAGAAGCGGCTCGAAGGTCACGTCCGGGTCCTCACCGGGGCCGAGTGAACCCGGATAGAGGAATACCAGCTCCTGGAGGTCCTTGGCGATGTCAGCCTCGGCACTGAAGGTGTCCGGATTCTCGTTCCCAGCGCCGAGGAACACCACCTCCTGGGGCATGTAGGAGAGGTCGGGATGCGGATTGTAGGCGTCCCACACGATGCGCGTCGGCTCCCAGTCCACCCCGAGGTCGGCAATCCACTGCCGCACGTTGCCTCGTGGACCAGGCCGCGCCTGCCCTGGCGGATAGGTGAACGGGTTCCCCTCCCCGACCCACTCCGTCGGCGCCAGGGTGGGGTTCACCGCCGGCAGCGGATCCACCAGCACCATGGCTGGCTTCCCGGAACGGATGTAGTTGGTGACGTTCACCATCTGGTCGGTCTGCATCGACGAGGGCAGCGCCACCAGCAAGGCGTCGATGTCGGGAGGAATCGGGAACTCGGCGTTGACCTCCACCACTTCGTATTGCTTCTGAAGCTCGCCGACCACCGACCAGCGCGGCATCTGCTGCTGGTTGGTCAGATTCTGGCCGCCGAAGATCTTGACCATCGTGTCGACGACACCGACGCGCCTCCGCTCGCTGCCGGCCACGACGCGGATGGTCCGCATGATCTCGTATTCGGTGGGCAGCCCCCGGTCGAAGAACGGAATCACCTGCTGCTCGGCGCCGGAGGTGAACGCCACGCCGAGAAACACCTCCGTCACCTCCGCCCGGCCGGCCGCCACATCACGCATGGCGCGCGGCAGGATCCCGAACTTCTCCCGCGCATTGACCGCCGCGTCGGTGAACGGCTCGGTGTCCTCTATCAGCACCTGCACCTTGCCGCCGGCCATGGCGTCGATCTCTTCGAGGATGCCAATCAGGTTCGTTCGCGCCTGCACGAACGGCTCGGGAACGGTGGGGCTCAGGAACGCCTGGATAAACACCGGCCGTTCGTCAGACAGCTCGTCCAGCAACCGCCGGGTCTCTGAGCTCACCGAGGAGAGCCGCTCGGCGCTGACATCGAGCCGCAGCGTGGCGCGGGCCACGACGGTGTTGGCGGCGATGAGGGCGACTCCGAGCGCCACCGCGCGCAGGGTGTGGTGCGACCACATCGGAAGACCGTCGGCCTCGCGCGGCCAGTGCCGCTGGCTGGCCACCAGCGTGTTCAGGTAGATGAAGAACCCGGCGACCGACCCAAAGGCGACGAGCCCGGACAGGGTCAGCACGCCCTTCGAGAAATCCCAGAATGGACTGAAGACACTCAGCGGCGCCAGGGCCCGGCCTGCATCCACGCTGATGGCTCCCGCGGCCGTATCGAGGAAGATGACCGTGCCGCAGAACAGCGCACCCAGGATGAAGGCCACCGTCGTGTTGACCGTCAGGAGCGACGCCAGCATGCCCACCGGGATGAGCGCCGCGCCCACCAGCCAGAAGCCGACGTAGTTGCCGAACATCAGCCCGAGGTCAGGGCTACCCAGGAAGAACAGCACCATTACGTGGCTCAACGACAGCACCAGCGACGCGGTGTAGATGCCGAGCGTGGCGAGATACTTGCCGAGCACCACCTCGAGGTCGGTCGCCGGCAGCGTGAAGAGCAGCTCGGAGGTGCCCAGTCGGCGCTCTTCGGACCACACCGACATGGTCAGCGCCGGGATAAACGCCAGCAGCAGGAACGGGAACACCTGATTCAGCTGGTCGAGATTGGCCAGGTTGTCCAGAAAGAAACGGTCCTGCCAGAACGCCGCCGCCGCGCTCAAGAAGATGAAGAGCGTCAGGAAGACGTAGCCGGCCGGACTGCTGAAATAGAGGCGTAAGTCACGCCGGGCCAGCGCCTTGACGATCGCGATGTTCACCTTGATTCCCATCGTCGTCCCCTCACCCGGCCTCGCCGGTCCGGACCGGATCGCCGGTCGGCGGCTGTGCCGTCAATCGATAGAAGGGTTCCTCGAGCGAGCCGTTCTCGGCCAGCTCGTCACGTGAGCCGTCGAACACCAGCCGTCCGCTGTTGATCAGCAGCACCCGGTCGGCCACCGCCTCGACCTCCTGCAGGATGTGGGTCGAGATCAGGAGCGTCTTGGTGCGGCCGAGCCGTTGGATGTTCTCGCGGAACTGCTTGATCTGATTCGGATCGAGACCGGCCGTCGGCTCGTCCATGATCAGCACTTCCGGGTCGTGCAGCAGCGCCTGCGACAGCCCGACCCGCTGCTTGTACCCCTTGGACAGCTTGCCGATCGGCTTCTCGAGCACCAGCTCCAGTGCGCAGATCTCCACCACCGCGTCGATGCGTTGCTTCAGCGTGGCGGGAGCCATCTCGCGCGCCTCGCCAAAGAACTGCAGCAGCTCGAGCGGGGTCATGTCGGGGTAGAGGGGTCCGCTCTCCGGCAGGTAGCCGAGACGCTTGGACGCCTCGAGCCGCTCGGCGCGCACGTCGAAGCCCGCCAACGCGGCTCGCCCGGCGCTCGGCGCCAGGAAACCGGTGACCATCCGCATCAAGGTCGTCTTGCCGGCGCCGTTGGGTCCGAGAAACGCCACGATCTGCCCCTTCGGGACAGAGAACGTGGCGTCGTTGACGGCCACGAACGGGCCGTAGTACTTGCTCAGTCCATGCGCCTCGATCATGGTGGTCGAGGTGTCGGCCTCCGGGGCCGGAACCTCGGCCGGAGCGACCGGCGCTGGGTCCTGAGGAACGCTGCTTTCCTGCTCCACGTCGACTGTTCCCCTGTTGCTTCTCGGCTCCATGTTAGACGCACCGGAAACACGAATGGCCGGATAATCTCGATGACCCCCGGCCTGGGTGGCACCAAGCCACGCCTAGCGGCCAGGGACAACCTCAGAGATTAGCCAATTCGCCGAACCGCCATCAAGTCACTAGCGGCCGGAATTCCGGCAACTGGCCCGTGGTAGCATCCGCCGCGACACCCTCGATGACACAGCTCCTGATGGTCGGACTCGGCGGTTTCGTCGGCGCCGTGTCTCGATTCCTGCTTGTCGGCCTGGTGCAGAGCGCGTCGGGAGAGCGCTTCCCCTTCGGCACGCTGGCGGTCAACGTCCTCGGCTGCGCCGTCATCGGCGCCGTCACTGTCCTGGCCGAAACGCGGAGCGGGCTCTCCGACGGCGTCCGGTTGTTCCTTGTCGTGGGCCTGCTGGGTGGATTCACAACCTTCTCGGCGTTCGGCAACGAAACCCTTGCGCTGTTGCGTGCCGGCGACGGCGGGTCGGCGGCGGCCAACGTCCTGGCGAACGTTGTGCTGGCGATCGGCGCCGTGTGGGTGGGACGCGTCCTCGTCCAGACGGTGGTGTCGGGGTGACCACGCTCGGCGACGAATTCGGCCAGATCGACATCTATCTCTTCGATCAGCTGCTCCGGCAACGGATACAACCGGGCATGCGGGTGCTCGACGCCGGCAGTGGACATGGTCGCAACCTCGTCTACCTGCTGCGGCACGGGTTCGACGTGTCGGCCGTCGACCGCTCGCCCGGCGCCACGGCGAAGGTCGCGGCACTCGCCGCGCAACTGGCTCCCTCGCTCCCCTCCACGCAGTTCCGGACCGAGGCACTCGAGTCGCTGTCGTTCCCTGATACCTCGTTCGACCTGGTCGTCTGTTCCGCCGTGCTCCACTTTGCCGACGATGCGGCGCACTTCGAAGCGATGGTGGGCGAGTTGTGGCGCGTCCTCGCCCCGGGCGGCCTGCTCTTCGCTCGTCTCGCGTCGTCAATCGGCATCGAGACACGGGTGGTGTCGCTGGGTGGCGGCCGCTACCATCTGCCAGACGGGTCGGACCGCTATCTCGTGGACGAGGCGCAGCTGCTGACGCTCACCGAGCGGGTGGGCGGGACGCTGGCCGACCCGATCAAGACCACCAACGTCCAGGGGCAGCGGTGCATGACGACGTGGGTTGTACGAAAGCCGACGGCTTGATTACGACCGTCGGCAGGCGTCAGGCTTCAGACCTATGCGAAACATCCGACAGTTGGGAGTAATGGTTGCCATTTCGGGTATCGCGACGAGTGTGGGACACGCCCAAACCGAGACTCGATTGGACGAGCTGGCTGAGCGGTATGTGAAGCTCGTGCTGGCGATGGGGCAGCACGACGCCGACTACGTGGATGCGTACTACGGGCCGGAGGAGTGGCGTGACGCGACCGAGGGGTGGGATCTCGACCGGATCTCGGACGAGGCGGGCGCCGTCCTCGC
>CAJWMX010000241.1 GCA_913043805.1 uncultured Acidobacteriota bacterium
AGGAGCGGATCTACCGGCTCCGGTGCGTCGAGGCGTGGTCGATGGTGGTGCCCTGGGTGGGCTTCCCCCTCGGAGATCTGATCAAGCGGTTCGAGCCGACCTCCAAGGCCAAGTACGTGCGGTTCGAGACGCTCTATCGACCCGACGAGATGCGCGGACAGCGTGGCCCGTCCCTCGAGTGGCCCTACGTCGAGGGGCTCCGGATGGACGAAGCGATGCATCCGCTCGCCATTCTGGCGGTCGGTGTCTATGGCAAGACGCTGCTGAATCAGCAAGGCGCGCCGCTGCGGCTGGTCGTGCCCTGGAAGTACGGATTCAAGAGCATCAAGTCGATCGTGAAGATCCAGTTCGTGGAGGAGCAGCCGCGGAATTCCTGGAATGTGGCCATCCCGAACGAGTACGGCTTCTATTCGAACGTCAATCCCGAGGTGGACCATCCCCGGTGGAGCCAGGCGAGCGAACGACGCATCGGCAGCTTCTTCCGGATGCGTACCCAGATGTTCAACGGGTACGCCGACCAGGTGGCCAGCCTCTACGACGGGATGGACCTCGCCGAGAACTACTGACGCCGATGGCGGTTAGCCGCGCCAAGCCGTGGGTGTTCGCCGCGTCGCTGGTTCCGCTGGGGCTGCTCGTCTGGGCCGCCGCGACCGGCGGGCTCACTGCGAACCCGATCGAGGACATCACGCATCGGACCGGCGACTGGGCGCTCCGGTTCCTCCTGCTGGCGCTGGCCGTCACTCCGATCCGGAAGGTGACCGGATGGGGGTGGGTGGCCGGCTACCGGCGTATGCTGGGCCTGTTCGCCTTCTTCTACGCCTCCTTGCACTTCAGCACCTATCTCGTGCTGGACTTCTTCTTTGATTTCACGCTCATCTTCGATGACATCGTCGAGCGCCGGTATGTCACAGCCGGGTTTGCCGGCTTCTTGATGCTGGTGCCGCTCGCGCTCACCTCGACCCAGGGGATGATTCGCCGGCTCGGAGGCGCCCGGTGGCGCCAGCTGCATCGTTTGGCGTATGTCGCCGCCATAGCCGGCGTCGTGCACTATCTCTGGCTGGTCAAGATCGACATCCGACCTCCCCTGGTCTACGCGGCCATCCTGGCTGTCTTGCTCGGCAGTCGGGTCTGGTTCCACTACGCAAAGCGGCCCGCTCGGGCGGTTGTGGCGACGCCGCGGGTCGGCGCCGATCTCGGCTGAACCGTCCGTCGCGGCACATGCGTCCAAGAAACGTCAACCTATGGCGACACCAATAGAAGAACAGACGATTCTGTGTGCCCCTGCGTATTCGGTGCACCCGGTCGACGGGGGCGCGGTGGCGCTCGATCCGGCCCGTCCGCACTGGATCGGGACCGACGAGCGCGGGCTTCGCCTGCTCGGGCGATTCGACGGGCGTACCCCGTTAGCACAGGTCGTGCGGGAATACGCGACTGACTCCGGGCTCGACGTTACCCGCGCCTGGCTGCATGTCGAGACGTTCGCGCACGACGGTCTCCGGCACGGGTTCCTGTCGACCGACGGCGCGGCGCCGGCCCCCTACCTCGGACGGTCGGCCTATCTCGACACCGAGCAGCTGTCCGAGCTGTGGATCCAGGTCAACGATTTCTGCAACCTCAGCTGCGCGCACTGCCTGGTTTCGTCCGGTCCCGAGCGGCAGCAGGGGCTGCCCACCGAGCGGATCACCGATGCCATAGACCAGGCCGTCGCGCTCGGGACGACGCGACTGTTCTTCACCGGTGGTGAGCCGCTCACGCGGCCCGATATTCTCGAGCTGGTTGAACGGGTCGTCCGGCTGCACCAGCGAGAGCTGGTGGTCCTCACCAACGGAACCGTGTTCAAGGGGGATCGGCTCGACCGTCTGGTGGAACTCGGCCGCGAGGCGGAGGAGGTGGCGGCCCGAGCCACCGATCCGTCCGCTTCCGCGCCCAGTCTGCGGGTCCAGATCAGCCTCGACGGCCCCACGCCGGAGACGAACGACCCGATCCGCGGGGAGGGCACATTCCAGCGCATTCTCGACGGGATCGACACGGCGGTCACCGCCGGTCTGCGGCCGACCCTGACTGCGACCATTCTGCGGCACAACCTCGACGTGCTGGACGAACTGGTGCGTCTGGCGCATGCCCACGGGGTCCGCAACGTGCACCTGCTCTGGCCCCATCGGCGTGGCCGCGTGCTCGAAGGAACGTTTGCCGATCTGCCGACGGCCGAGGAGATCCTGGCAGCCGTCAGGAAGGCGCGTGCGGTCGCGAACGAGTTTGGCGTCTCGATCGACAACATCGAGGAGTTCCGGCTGCGGCTCGACGGCAGCCCGGGGGTCAAGAACGACCTGGCCGGAGCCGGGTGGAACAGCCTCTGCCTCTACACCGATGGGCGGCTGTATCCCTCGGCGTCGATGGCCGGCGTGGAAGAGCTGGCCTGTGGCGACCTGGCGGACGCCTCCATGGCCGACATCTGGCGGGAGAGTCAGGTGTGTCGCGATCTGCGCGACGCTACGGTAGAACGCAAGCCCCAGTGCCGCTCGTGCACGCTTCGCTTCCTGTGTGGCGGCGGCGACGTCGAGCACGGCTACTGGGCGGCCGCCGCCGGCGGCGCGACCCGGCGGTCGGCGTTCGTGGCCCACGACCCGTATTGCGAGATCTACAAGGGGCTGGCCGACGACACGTTGCGCGACCTCACCCGCGAGGGTCGGTCGGCGCTGCAGCCGCACTCCGGCTACGACCGGCCCGTGGTGCTCCGCAGCATGGGTGAGCACACCCTGAACGACGAGGACACCATCGTCCGCACTACGCATTCGGCCTGCGTGCTGTCCGAAGAGGTGCTCGACAAGTCGCGTCACACCGTGCGTGAGTTCTATGGCGACGCGGCGGAGAAGCCGCAGGAGGAGCTGTGCTGCCCGGTCCAGCCATCGGCCGAGGACCTGGCCCACATCCCATCCGAGGTGGTCGAGCGGTTCTATGGTTGTGGCAGCCCGGTCACCGCCGCCGCCCTCGCCCCCGGCGAGTCGATGGTCGATCTGGGCTCGGGAGCCGGGATTGACTGCTTCATCGCGGCCAAGAAGGTGGGCGCCGAAGGACGGATCTACGGCGTCGACATGACCGACCAGATGCTGTCGGTGGCTCGGGAGTGCCAGCCGCAGGTCGCCGAGGCGCTCGGCTACGACGCGGTCGAGTTCCGTCAGGGCTTCCTCGAAGAGATCCCGGTCGACGACGCCACGGTCGACGTCGTGACCTCGAACTGCGTCATCAATCTGTCCCCGGACAAGCCGCGCGTGTTCCGCGAGATCTGGCGGGTGCTCAAGGACCATGGCCGGCTCGTCGTCGCCGACATCGTGTCAGAGAGCGAGGTGCCGCCCAAGATGCGCGCCGACGGGCAGCTGTGGGGCGAGTGCATCTCTGGTGCCCTGACCGAGGAGGCGTTCCTCGCCGGGGTGGAGAAGGCCGGCTTCTACGGCGTGTCGGTGCTCAAGAAGACCTTCTGGCGCGAGGTCGAGGGGTGCAAGTTCTACTCGGTCACCGTGCGTGGCTACAAGTTCGAGAAGAAGGCCGGCTGTCAGTTCATCGGGCAGTACGCCATCTACCTCGGCCCCCAGAAAGCGGTCATCGACGAGGAAGGCCACCTCTTCCCGAGAGGTGAGGCGGTCGAGGTGTGCACCGACACCGCGGCGAAGCTCTCGCATGCGCCCTACGCCGGGTCGTTCTCGATCGTGGATGGCCCGAATGGCTTGAAGGACGTGACCGCCGACCCCGACGGCGACGCCTGCTGCGACCCGGAATCCGGCTGCTGCTAGGGAAAGACCTGCGCGACGGGACACTCGAAGCCGGCCCGCGCGGGTGATCGCAGGGTGTCTGTTTCCCGGGCCACCTGTCTGAGCTCGTATCTGTCGCCTTCCAGCTCGTACACCTCGATCGTCTTCGCGGCCGGGTCGACAATCCAGTATTCCCTCACGCCGAATCGGCGGAACAGCTGCATCTTCTTGCCGCGGTCCGTGGACGCGGTGCTCGGGGAGGGCACCTCGACCGCCAGGTCGGGGGGCACCCGGATCGGCTTATCCGGCGAGATCAGCGACAGCCGGTCCTGCTGAAAGAAGACGAGATCCAGCTGCAGCACGTCGTATTCGGGAAAAACGATGTCGATCGGGGAGACGAGCACCTCGCCGCCGGTCCGCGACGCGTAAGCGTCGAGCAGCTTGAGCAGCTCTCGGGTCGCGCGCTGGTGCATGACGAGCGGGGAGGGGACCACGAACATCTCTCCGTCGTAGAGCTCGTACCGGCGCCCATCCTCGGGCGCCCGCTCCAGATCGGAGTAGCTGATTCGGGGCTGCACCGTCGCCATGGGCCGCATGTTACCAGTCCGAGGATGCGAACGGCATGCCAGCCTGAGTGGCCCCTGACGGTATGGCCAGGTGCATGTCCGGCTCGCAGATCCTGCAAGCCTGGCGCACCTGCTCGGTCGCGGATTCTTCGCGATCGCGGTAACATGCCGCCATCCAGATGATCGGCCAGACGGTCTCGCACTACCGCATTCGGTGCGCTCGAGACCGGCCTGTCGCGGCGGGACGGTCTGATGCTCGGCATCAGGCTGACCCCGTTCCCGCCGGCGGTGACCGAGGACCCTTGCTTCGCCGATCTGGTCCGCCGCATCGGCCTCCCGGAATAGCGTCAGCGTTTCGGCTGATCCGCTTCCAGCCGGGTAATCCGACGGCCGTGGCTGGCGAGCTCGCTCTTGAGCTCGGCGTAATTCCGGTCGACTTTCCCGGAGAGGTCGGCCAGTCCCTCGGCCACGAGACGAATGTCGTCGCGCACCGCCTCGAAGCCGATGGTCATATGCCTCCGGGTCCGTTCTTCGGACTCTCGAAGCGCGTCCTTCGTCGCAAGAGGCTCGATGGCGGCCCGAAGTGTGGCCTTCGTGGCCAGTGGCTCGATGGCCGCATCCAGGTTGTCCTTGGTCGCCAGGGTTGGCAGAATCTGCTCGATTCGATCGACCCGTGTTTCGAGCTTGCTGCGATCTTCTTGGTCTCTGGGCTGAGTCATCGAAATTTCTCGGTGCGTTTCCTACCACGGTCGATGGGCTATCACCCTCGGTAGCCCAATCATCGTACCGACGATCAGCAGCAACTCCGATGCCATCCTCGAACCGTTGAAGATGGCGAAAGCCCACCAATGATCTCCTGTCTCCTGACTACTTGGAGCCTCCTTAGAAGATCCCCCGCTCCTGCTTGTCGCGGTGACCTTCCAGGGTGAAGCACGGTTCCGGGTCCTGGCGGGCCGAGAGCTGGCCCGCGAC
>CAJWMX010000242.1 GCA_913043805.1 uncultured Acidobacteriota bacterium
CCATCCGGTCGAGCGGATCCTGGTGGATAGCGCGATGGCTCCCGACCCGGAGGTGGTCAACTGGATCAACCCGCGGCTGCAACCTGGGGAAACCAGGAACGTGATCACCGGCATTCCCGGGAAGACCGGCATCGTCTACACGCTCGATCGGGAGACTGGTGAGTTTCTCTGGGCGACCACCACTATCGCCCAGAACGTCGTCAGTCATATCGACGGCGCCACCGGCGCGGTGACCGAGAATACCGAGCTCGTCTTTACCCGGGAAGGGCAGGAAGTGCTGACCTGCCCGACCTGGAACGGCGGCAAGGACTGGGAGGCGGGAGCCTACAGTCCGCTGACCAACACGATGTACTTTCCGCTGCGCAACACGTGTGCCCGGATGACAGCCACCACCGAGCAGCCGCTGTATGCGCTGGCGCTCAGGCATCAGCTGGCTCCGGGTACTGACCAGCTCGGGTCCGTGCACGCAGTGTCGGTCGAGACAGGGCGTTCTCCCTGGAACCGGCAGCAACGGGCGGCCACCACCTCGCTGGTCGCGACCGGTGGCGGGTTGGTGTTCGGCGGCGACGTCAACGGTCGCTTCCGCGCCATGGACCAGGAGACCGGCGAGGTGCTGTGGGAGATCAACCTCGGGTCACCCGTCACCGGATTCCCGATTAGCTTCGAAGTGGCGGGGAAGCAGTCCATCGCGGCCAGCGTGGGGACGGCAGGGACGGCCACGATGTTCGCCGCGATGACCCCCGAGCTACGGCCGAGCTTCGGCAACAACCTGTTCGTCTTCGCACTGCCGGACTAGGGTGCGAACACGCGTTCGCACGAACGATCGACGACGAGGAGCCTCACGATGCGCCTACGCACCGTTGTCGTCTTGAGCCTGCCCCTGTGGATGCTGGCCCTCGCCGGCCCGGCTCTGGCACAAGGCCGCGATGGCTGGGAGCCGCCCCGACTCGCCGATGGTCGACCCGATCTGCAGGGCGTCTGGTTGAGCAATACGGCGGCGCCAGTCGAGCGACCGGCCGACCTGGCGGACCGGGCCGAGTTCACCGATGAAGAGGTGGCCGAGCTTCAAGCTAGGGCGGAACGGATTTTCGCCAACGGACGGAGCGCGTTCACGACACCCGAGGGGGCGTTCAGGGCTTCGCGATCCGACATCGACGTCTTCGAGGGCGCCTCATCGACCAGCAGCTCGATCGGCATGGTCGACCTCCAGTTCATCAATCGGACCTCGCTCGTGGTCGAGCCCTCGGATGGTCGCATCCCCGCCATGACCGACGCGGGTCGGGCCCGCGCGCGGGCGGTCGATGTCGGCTGGGAGCTGAAGACGGGGCCCGAGGATCTGAACAGCTTTCATCGGTGTGTGACGACCGGGGTCCCTCGACTGGGCGGCAACTTCGGGGCCGGCCCCTACACCTTCTATCAGCTGATCCAGACGGCGGACCATGTGGCGTTCATCAGCGAGGCGTTCCATGACGCCCGCGTGATTCCGCTCGACGGGCGTCCTCAGCTCCCCGAGTCCGTCCGCCAGTGGAATGGCAGCTCCCGGGGCCGGTGGGACGGAGACACCCTGGTCGTGGAGTCGACCAACTTCTCTTCAGACAGCTACTTCCGGGGATCGGCCGAAGGTCTTCGCCTGATCGAGCGGTTTACCCGAACCGGACCTGACACCCTCCGATACCGGATCGAAGTGCGTGACCCGTCCACGTGGGCCTCGGCCTGGGCGGCCGAGTTTCCCCTCGTCAGACGGGAGCAACCGCTCTACGAGTTTGCCTGCCACGAGGGCAACATCTCGATGGAAGGGATGCTGCGGACCGCCCGCCTCGAAGATCGCCAGCTGGGCCGCTAGGAGCGGAGCGCGCGAGCCGCGTCGATGGCGCGGCGGACGTGGTCGTCGGTGTTGTACAGATGAGGACAGAGTCGTAGACCGCCGGTGGCGGCACCGGCGATGCCGTGTTCCTGGTAGAGCCGACCGACCAGCGTTCCGGCGTTGCCATCCACTTCGGCGATACACACCCCGGCGCTCAGCTCCGCCGCCATGGGGGTCACCAACGTGTAGCCGGCGTCTCGGAGTTCAGCCTTGAGCGTGGTGGAGAGCGCGACGATTCTAGCTTCGATGGCCGCGGGGTCGAGGCTCCGGTGGAACTCGGCGGTGGACGCGAGTGCGGCCAGGGCGGCATCGTCCCGCTGCCCCATCGATTCGAACTTGCGTGCGCCCTCGGGTCGCGGGTCGACGGCGTTGCCCCAGCCCGGGGCCACCTCGCTTGGCCAGATTCGGTCAACGTGCCCGGCGTTGACGTAGAGCAGGCCCACTTCCTTCGGGCCGACGAACCACTTGTGCGCGCTGGCGCTATAGGAGTCGCAGCCCAGCGCCCGTAGGTCGACGTCCAGGGCACCCCAGCTCTGGGCCCCATCCAGGTGCACGTGGACGTTCCGTCGGTGCGCCAGCTCCACGAGCTCGGCGACCGGGAGCTTGATG
This sequence comes from uncultured Acidobacteriota bacterium, assembly GCA_913043805.1. GTDB lineage: Bacteria > Acidobacteriota > Vicinamibacteria > Vicinamibacterales > UBA8438 > UBA2994. The sequence continues at coordinate 2,474 of CAJWMX010000242.1, forward strand.
CCGGTCACGTTCGAAATGTGCGTGAGGGCGAGCACGCGGGTCTGCGCGGTCAGCGCTTTCTCGAACGGCTGAAGCAGCGCGCCGGCATCGGTCGGATTGGCCGGCGTCGCGACTTTTTTCACCCGGAGGCCGAAGCGGGCGGCGCGGACCTCCCAGGCCACGTTGTTGGTCGGGTGGTTCTGGTCCCAGACGACCACTTCGTCGTCGGCCTCGAGCGGGAGGCCGTTGTTGATGATGTTGTTGGCCTCGCTCGTGTTGCGCACCAGGGCGATCTCGTCCGCGCTGACCCCGAGTCCGTCGGCCACGGCCTCACGCGACGCCTCGAGCCGATCTCGAAACTGGGCTCGGTTCTGGGAGGAGCAGTCGCGGTCGATGTCAGCCGTCAGCCGCGCGACCTCGTCGGCCACCGTTCGGGGCGACGGACAGAGGTTCGCCGCGTTCATCGGCACCCGGTCCTCGGAGAAGGTGAACTCGGCGCGCACCTGTTCCCAGTTCGAGGGGGTGAGGGGGGCGGCCTGCCGCGCCGCAAGCGTGCGTGCGGCGACTGGTAGGGCGAGCGTGCCGCCGGCTACGTCCTGCAGAAAGCGTCGGCGAGACGTGCGCATGGTGCTGCTCTTCAGGAAGCGGGAAGGGCGAAGGCCACCAGCCGTGGCCCGCCGCCGAGCGTCAAGGCGATGTACTGCCGACCTTCGACCATGTAGGTCATCGGCGTTCCGATAGCGCCAGCCGGGAGGTCGACCGACGAGAGCTCCTCGCCGGTGTCCTTGTCGTAAGCCACCATCCGCGGGCCGCCGCTCGAGCTGCCGGCAGTCAGACAGTAGATGAGCAGCGTCCTGGTCAGCACCGGACCGTTCGTGCCGTTGTCACCGCCAAGGGGTGGGAGGTCGAGGTCGCGGAGCATCGGGTGCCGACGATAGCGATCACCGTCGCCGGTGGGTACCACCCAGGTGTACTCCCCGGTGTTCATGTCGAGGGCCGACATCCGGGAGTAGGGGGGCTTGAGCAACGGGAGCCCTTGCGGCATCTGCGGACCGGTGCGGATACCCTGACGGAGCATCTCCATCCGCTGCGCCTCTGGCGCGCCGTGGGTGTACGCCATCGTGGCGCCGATCTCCGGATCTGGCGCATAGAGTCCGATGACCGATACCTGGTTCCGGGACGGGATGTAGAGGACGCCGGTGTCCGGATCGGCGGCCGCGCCGGCCCAGCCGGCCGTGCCACCCGGGGGCGGGCGCATGATCGTCCCGCGCGTTTCCCCCTCCACCGGGCGATTCGGAGGCGTGAAGAGCGGGCCAAGCGTAAAGCCCTCGACCGCCTCGATCGCCATCTGGCGCAATTCGGGCGTGAAGTCCACCAGATCGTCGATCTCGATGCCCTGATAGTCGAAGGGCGCCGGCTTGGTCGGGAACGGCTGCGTGGGGGAGGGGACCTCGCCCGGCATGTTGGTTTCCTGGGGCACCGGCCGCTCTTCGATCGGCCAGATCGGATCGCCGGTGACCCGGTCGAAGGCGTAGACCCATCCCTGCTTGCTGACCTGGGTGATGGCCTGGATGTCGCGTCCATCCACGGTCACGTCGATCAGGTTGGGGTGAGTGGGGAAGTCGTAGTCCCAGAGTCCGTGGTGGACGGCCTGGAAATGCCAGGCCCGTTGTCCGGTCTCGACGTCCACCGCGATCAGCGTCTCTGAATACAGGTTGTCACCGAGCCGATCGGCCCCGTAGTAGTCGTTGGTGGTGGTGCCGGTGGGCAGATAGACCATGCCCAGCTCGTTGTCGCCGGCCAGCATCGACCAGACGTTGGCGTTCCCTGAGTAGCGCCATGACTCGTTCAGCCACGTGTCCGCCCCGTACTCGTCCGCGCTGTTGGGCACGGTGTGGAAGTCCCAGGCATGTTCGCCGGTCCGGACGTCCCAGGCGCGCACCCATCCAGGAATCGCCTCTTTCGTGATGCGGCGGTCGGCCACGTGCGAACCGTGGATCACGCGGTCTCGTATCACGATCGGCGGCGAGTGAATGCCCCACAGGAGCGCGTTCAGATAGTCGCGTTCGCCGCGGGTGGCCCGGGGGACGCCCTCCATGGTATCAACCATGCCGTTGCCGGACGGCCCGAAGTCGGGGCAGGGTCTCCCCGTCTGCGCATCGGCGCACACGAGATAGCCGTTGCCGGTGCCCCAGAGGATCCGGTTGTCGCCGGCGCCGTCGGTCCAGTACGCGACCCCTCGCTGGCGCCAGGTCCCCGTCATGGTGGTCGTACCTTCTTCGTAGCTCTTCGGGTTGTTCACCCAGAGTGTTTCGCCCGTGGTCGCATCGACGGCCACCGCCTGGGACAGTGGCGTGTTGAAGTACAGCACGCCGTCCACCATCAGCGGCGTCGCCTGCAAGCCGCTCGGATTGGGCCGATGGCCGGTGCGATACAGGTTCGGCGTCTGGGCCTCCAGGGCCTCGACGATGGTGTCGAGCGGCGCCCACCATTCGCCGCCGTCATTGGTTGTCATGCTCACGAAGTTGTCGACCGACGTCCATTCCCAGACCAGTTCCAGGTCCGCGAAGTTGGTCGCATCGATCTGATCGAGCGGTGAGTACTTCTTCCCACCGATGTCGCCGGCGTAGCTACGCCATTCGCCGTTGGAGGTGTCGTAGGTCTGCCACGGCTGGGCGAGACCGACGGTGGGGAGGGCGAGCGAGCCGACGAGGACGGTGAGAAGCGACCGTGCTGACATGAGACTACTGCTCCAGTTCTTCGACCCTGGCGCCGCGCATGATGTTGAGCAGGCCATAGTTCCCCTCGTGGCAGGCGTACTCGT
>CAJWMX010000243.1 GCA_913043805.1 uncultured Acidobacteriota bacterium
CCTTGTCGATCCGGTACTTCCGGAGGTAGCTGATGAGCGTCTCGCAGAGTGAGGAAGAGGGGGTAATCGGATACCACGCCACCACCGTCACGCCGGCCATCATGCAGCCGATCGCGGCCGCCGCGTTGCCGTCGATCAGGATGCGCCCCTGGGTCTTGTCCATCGGCGCGATGCTGTAGGGATCCTGCTTCTCGAGGTGCTCGTCGGCGAACGCGAAGCCGACATCGAGCGCCTCCTTGTTGATCGAGACGACCTTCGGCTTGTTGCCGAACTGCTTCTTGAGCGCCGCCTCCATCTGACCGAGCTCGACCCCAAAAAGCCGCGACAGCACGCCGTCATAAATCATGTTGCGCACGCGGCGTCGGAGCTTCACGTCGCGGGAGACGTCCGCGACGAGCTTGTCGAATGGCACCGGATAGAAGATGAGGTCGTTGCGGACCTCGTTCAAGCCAAGCGGCTCGTCGTACACCACGGCGGCACCGGCCTGCAGATTCAGCACGTCCTCGCGCGCTGTCTCCGGATTCATCGCCACCAGCACGTCTATCTCTTTCTTGCGGGCGATGTAGCCGTCCTTGTTCGCGCGAATCGTGAACCAGGTCGGCAGCCCCGCGATATTCGACGGGAACAGGTTCTTCCCCGAGACCGGCACGCCCATCTGGAAGATGGCGCGTAACAGCACCAGGTTCGCCGTCTGGCTGCCTGAACCGTTGACGGTAGCGACCTGGATACTGAAATCGTTGACGACAGACTCGGAGGGCGTGGTGGATGGACGTTCTTCGACGGCAACGTCGGACGGGGACATTCAGATCCTCAAGGCGACAGAAGGGGTTGGCAGGTTGGTGAACTCGTTACGAGTGCGCTGCACTCAGTGTCCTCAAACGGAACACGGCAAAACTTTCCCATTCTAGCAGAAGAACGCAGGTACTGTCGGATACGGCCCCACCGACGCTACACCGAGAGCCGCCGGGCAATCGCGTCGCCGATCTCGGCCGGGCTCTTCACCACGCTGACGCCAGCCGCCTGCAGGGCGGCCATCTTGCTCTCCGCCGTCCCCTGGCCACCGGAGATGATCGCGCCGGCGTGCCCCATGCGACGACCGGGTGGCGCGGTCTGGCCAGCGATGAATCCGACGACCGGCTTCCGCACCCGCTCCGTGATGTAGGCGGCCGCGTCCTCCTCGGCGTGACCGCCGATCTCCCCGATCAGGACGACCGCCTCGGTCTCCTCGTCCGCCTCGAACAGTTCGAGTGCATCGATGAAGCTCGTGCCTATCAGCGGATCGCCACCGATGCCGATACACGTCGACTGTCCGAGTCCGAGTTGGGTCAGCTGATGGATCGCTTCGTAGGTCAGGGTGCCGCTCTTGGACACGATGCCGACCCGGCCCTCGCGGCAGATGTGACCAGGAATGATGCCGGCTTTCGCCTGTCCGGCGGTGATCAGACCTGGACAATTCGGGCCGATGAGCCGGCTCGGACGCCCGCGCAGAAATTCGATCGCCCGCATCATATCCAGCGTCGGGATGCCCTCGGTGATGCACACGATCAACGGTAGCTCGGCGTCGGCCGCCTCCATCACCGCGTCGGCCGCGACCGGCGGCGGCACGAAGACCACCGAGGCGTTGGCACCGGTCTCGCGCACCGCCTCGTAGACGGTGTCGAAGACCGGCACGCCATCCTGGGTCAAGCCGCCCTTCCCCGGTGTCACCCCGGCGACCACCTGGGTACCGTATTCGGCCGCCTGCCGAGCGTGGAAACTCCCCTCTCGACCGGTGATGCCCTGCACGAGCAACCGCGTGTCACGGGTCAGCAGCACCGCCATCGCTAGCTCGCCGCCTCTCCGCCAGCCACACGAACGGCCTGCTCGGCCGCCTCGCCCATGCTGTCGGCGGTCGTGAAGTTGAGTCCGCTTTCTCGAAGCATCCGCTTCCCCTCATCGACATTGGTGCCCTCCATGCGGATGACCACCGGCACGTCGACCCCGAGATCGGTGACCGCGGCAACAACTCCTTCGGCCAACACATCGCAACGGAGAATGCCGCCGAAGATATTGATGAGCACCGCGCGCACCTTGTCATCGGACAGGAGGATGCGGAAGGCGTTGCGTATCTGATCGGCGTTGGCGCCGCCGCCAACGTCGAGGAAGTTTGCCGGCTCACCCCCGGCCAGCTTGACGATGTCCATGGTGGCCATGGCCAGGCCCGCGCCGTTGACCATGCAGCCGATCGTTCCGTCGAGGCGGATGTAGTTGAGCGCGTGCTGCGACGCCTCGGTTTCGAGCGCCTCCTCCTCGTCGAGGTCCCGCAACTCGCGGAGGTCCGGATGTCGGAACAGCGCGTTGTCGTCGAGAGTGACCTTCGCGTCGAGCGCGAGCACCTCTTCATTCGCGGTGACCACCAGCGGATTGATCTCGACCAGTGACGCGTCGCGTGCCCTGAACGCATCCCAGACCCGCAACATGAGCGACGCCGCCCGCCCGGCCGGCTTCCCTCGCAACCCGACGGCCGCGGCAAGTTGGCGCGCCTGGAACGGAGCCAGCCCCAGGCCAGGCTCGACGGAGATCCGGTGAACCTGGTCAGGCGTCTCCGCGGCGACCTCCTCGATGTCCATCCCGCCCGCCGCGCTGACCATCAGCACCGGCCGCTGAGTCGCCCGGTCGATCAACAGGCCAAGGTAGAGCTCCGACGCGATGTCGAGGCCCTCTTCGATGAGCAACCGCGAGACGAGCCGTCCGGACGGTCCGGTTTGCGGCGTGACGAGGGTCATGCCGAGAATCTGGTCGGCGTGGGCCGCGGCCGCCTGGGCATCATCGGCCAGCCTGACACCGCCACCCTTGCCCCGCCCACCCGCGTGAATCTGCGCCTTGACTACCACCAGGCCACCGAGGCGCTCGGCCGCCGCCTTCGCATCGTCCACCGAAAAGACGGCCTCGCTGCGAGGCACCGGCACACCGTGCTCGGCGAGCAACGCCTTGGCCTGGTACTCGTGAATCTTCATCTTTTCTTGGGGCTTCGCCCCAACTCCCTCGCGGCGCTAGTGGGGACCCCACACGCCGCGCCGCGGGGCTCGCTGTGCGTGCCCGGCAGGCCCGCCTCCGCAGCCTGCTCTCTATTCCGCCGGCTGCTCCAACTAGAGGCCGAGGACGTCGACCAGTTCCTTGACGGCAGCGGCCGACTTGTCGAGGGCGGCTCGCTCGCTCGGCTCGAGCTCGATCTCGATGACCTGCTCCGCACCGCCGGCGCCGAGCTTGACCGGCACACCGACGTAGAGATCGTTGATGCCGTATTCACCCTGCAGATATACCGCGCACGGCAAGATCTTCTTCTTGTCCTTCAAGATGGCCTCGACCATCTCCACCGCCGCCGACCCCGGCGCATAGTAGGCGCTGCCGGTCCCGAGCAGCTTCACGATCTCCGCGCCACCATTGGCGGTCCGGTCGACGATCGCGTCGATCGTCGCCTGATCCATCAACTGGGTAATCGGGATCCCAGCCACGGTGCTGTAACGCGGCAGGGGCACCATCGTGTCGCCGTGCCCTCCGAGGACGAACGCATGCGTGTTCTCGACCGACACGTTGAGCTCGGCGGCAATGAACGACCGCATACGAGCCGAGTCAAGGACGCCGGCCATCCCGACGACCCGCTCCCGCGGGAACCCGCTTTCACGGTAGACCACCTGACACATCGCATCGAGCGGGTTGGTCACCGGCACAATGATGCAGTCGGGCGAATGCTTGACCACCTCGGCCGTCACCGACTTCATGATCCCGGCGTTCTTGTTCAGTAGGTCGTCGCGACTCATGCCGGGCTTGCGCGCCAGACCGGCCGTGATGACCACGACGTCAGAGCCGGCCGTGTCGGCGTAGTCATTGGATCCGAGCACGCGGGAGTCCGAGCCCTCGATGGGACAGGCCTCCAATATGTCGAGCCCTTTCCCCTGGGGCACGCCCTCCAGGATGTCGATCACGACGACGTCGGCGAGTTCCATGTCCGCGATGCTACGCGCCGCCGTCGCTCCCACGTTGCCGGAACCGATGACGCTGACTTTTCGATTCATGGTGTTCTCGATGCTCCCTTCACGAGTAGCTAACAGCAACGTCGCTGAACGAACTTCGACGACGTCACGCGCTCAATCTCCGATCCTGCTGATGTGATGAACCGGGCTCAGGCGCGGCACAGCCGGCGGTCGCAAACGGACGTAGCTTTTAGGGCACGTCCCCGTGGCGCGTCAGAAGATCTTCACAGAAACTGTGGAAAACCTTGTGGAAAAATGTGCTCCGAGTTGCAACTGAGCCGCATCAACCGGGGACTTCTAGCGATTTGCACCATCGTGGTGCGGCCGGACTGGCGAGTGATGGTGGCCGGTCCACCCCCGAACGGAGGCCCATTATACTGTACGGCCCGCGCGCCTCTCCGAGGGCGCAGCGGGGCACACGAACAGGCTCTGAGACCCGCGCCCCCCTAACCGCACTGAGGAAGTCACCGTGAAGATCGTCATCGCCGATCCACTGCCAAGCTCCGCCGCCGACCTCTTCCGTGAACGCGGCTGGGAGGTCGACGCGGAGACCGGACGCTCTCCCGACGCGCTCTACGAGGCGCTGACCGACGCCGATGCCATTGTCGTGCGCAGCGCCACTCAGGTCGACGCCGCGCTCATCGCCCGCGCGCCAAAGTTACGCGTCATCGCCCGGGCCGGTACGGGCGTCGACAACGTCGACCTCGACGCGGCGAGCGCCGGCGGCATCCTGGTGGTGAACGCCCCTGGAGCGAACAGCATCAGTGTGGCCGAACACGCCTTCGCCCTCATCCTCGCCTCGGCCCGCAACATCGCCCAGGCGGATCATCACATGAAAGAGGGACGGTGGGAGAAGAAGCGGCTCACCGGGACCGAGCTCCGGGGCAAGACGCTGGGCGTCGTCGGACTGGGCAGGATCGGGCGCGCGGTCGTGCAACGCGGACATGCGTTCGGGATGCGTGCGGTCGCTCACGATCCCTTCATCGCCGAACAGGTGGCCGAGGACATTGGGGTCACCCTGCTCGAACTCGACGACCTGTGCGCCGAAGCCGACTTCATGACACTCCACATGCCCGCCACCGGGGACCGCCCGCTCTTTGACGCGGCCCGACTTGCGCGCTGCAAGCCGACCGCCTGCATCGTCAACACCGCGCGCGGCAGCCTCATCGACGAGGACGCCCTGGTCGCCGCGATCGAAGACGGTCGTCTGGGAGGCGCCGGGTTGGACGTGTTCGAGAGCGAACCGGCCGCCGATCGCCCGG
>CAJWMX010000244.1 GCA_913043805.1 uncultured Acidobacteriota bacterium
TGGACCGACTTCTGGCCGCGGGCGCCGACCCGGAAGGTGGCGGGGCCGACCGAGAGCGCCCGTTGATGCGCGCAGCCTGGGTGGGAAGCGTCGATGTGGTCCGGTCGCTGCTCGATGCGGGCGCCGACCCGAACGGAGTCGAGCCGGCGCGTCGGCAAACCGCGCTGATGTGGGCGGTGGCCGAGCGGCACCCGCACGTCGTCCGCCTGTTGCTCGACCGCGGAGCCGCGGTGGACGCGGCCACCGTCACGCACCGGACGGGGCGCGCAGCCACCCGTGACATCGTCGGCTATACCCCGTTGTTGTTCGCCGCTCGGGTCGGGGACGCCGAGTCCTTGGAACTGCTGCTTTCCGCCGGGGCGGATCCGAATGCCGCGTCGAGCGACGGGATGAGTGCGCTGATCCTGGCCACGGTGCGAGGGTATCCGGATGTCGCCATCCGACTGCTCGACGCCGACGCCGATCCGAACGCTGCCGGTCCCGGCTACGCGGCGCTTCATTGGGCCGCCGGGTGGTGGGAGACGACGTTGACCACCACCGACTTCCGACCCGATCGCGAAGGCAATCACGAGTGGAACAGCCTGCCCGGGTTGACCGAAAGGAAGCTCGAGCTGGTCGGGGCGCTCCTCGACAAGGGGGCCGACCCCAACATGCCGATGGAGCGGACACCTTTGAGGGCTGGCGCCACCCGTAACCCCGGCATGCCGGAGTTACAGGGGGCCACGCCGTATCTGCTGGCCGCGACGGCCGGAGACGCGGAGGTGATGCAGCTGCTGGCTGACGCGGGCGCCGATCTGACGTTGACCACCGACGCCGGCGCCACGCCGCTGATGGCGGCGGCCGGGCTCGGCCGGATGCTCGGAGAAAACACGGTCGACGAGGGGCGTATCGTCGAGGCAGCTCGTCTCGCGCTCGAGCTGGGTGCTGACCTCGGGGCGACGGACCAGGTGGAGAATACGGCGCTCCACTACGCCGCCTACCATCGTCTGACGTCGCTCGTCGGCTATCTGGTCGACCGGGGAGCCAGGCTGGGTCAGCGGAACAAGTTTGGAGAGACGCCGCTCTGGCTCTCCGAGCTGGCCATCCAGTTCTATGGTGGGGGTACGTATCAGATCGTGCCTACCTCCACCGGCGATCTGCTGCGCACCCTGGGCGCCGATCCCGCGACCCCGTTCTACGACCGGGCCAGACCGCGCGACTGGCCAGACCTTCAACTGCAATAGCGGTTTCCCGGCGATCCGCCCGTGTGGACGGCGTTGCTCGTCGGTCACAGCCTGCCTGGCTGTTCCCTCCTCGCGCCTTGCCACACGAACGGCTCGCTAGGAAACCGGCAGCTGTCTTGTCATGATGTTCACTCTTCGTCCGGTCCTGCACGTGGCGCTGCACGGGGCGGCGCCCATAGCTCTCGCCTTCGTCGCGTGGCGGTCGATCTGGCGTCGAGCGGCCGCGATCATGCTCGCCACACTCCTGGTCGATCTCGATCATCTCCTGGCTGATCCCATCTACGATCCGGACCGCTGCAGTATCGGGACGCACCTGCTGCACACCCCGGTGCCGATCGCGGCATACTTCCTGTTGGCGGCTTGGCCGAAGACCCGCCTGGTAGGGGTGGGGTTGCTGCTCCACATGCTGCTCGACGGCGTCGACTGCTGGTGGATGATGCGGTAATCCGGCTGGCCCGTTTTTCCGGCTTGCCCCTCCGTCTCGCCGCTCACTTTGCCCCGGTTCGCGCGGTTCTACGCCCCGCTCGCGGCCACCAGTCTGCTGCTGACATTGACCAACCCGCTGCTCACGAGCGCGCTCTCGCGTAACGTGAATCCGGCCATCGCCCTGGCTGGTTTTGGCGTCGCCTTCTCGCTGTGCGGCGTGCTTTACAGCCCGCTCCTGGTGGGGCAGCAGGTGGCCGCGACGCGGCTCCTCGACGGGCATCGGTTCGGCCCGATCCTGGCGTTCTAGGTCCGGATTGGAGCCTTGCTCTCGGTCGTGACCCTGCTGGTCGGAGCGACCCGTCTCGGCGACTGGGTGCTCGGCGGGCTCATCGGGGTGTCGGGCGACGTCCTCGAGGAAGCGCGCACGGCGTTGCTGCTGTTGTCGCCAGTGCCGCTGCTGACGGCTGTGCGCGCGGCCCACCAGGGACGCCTGGTCGCGGGGCACCGGACCCAGCCGATCGCGATGGCGATGGGGATCCGGACCGCGGTGCTGGCGCTGGCGGCGGTGGTGCTGACCCTGCTGACGTCGGGTGGAGCCTGGGTGGGAGGCGCGGCGTTCTCGGTGGGGCTGCTGGTCGAGACGGTACTGGTGGCGTTGGCTCGGTCCGGCGTCGGGGCCCCGGCGGGCCCGGTGGCCTCGGAGGAGGGCGCTCCCGGCGTCAGCGAGGCGAGGCTCCTCCGTTTCTCGACGCCGCTCGCGGTGAATACCCTGCTCTGGTGGAGCACGCCGCTGCTGATCAACAGCGTGCTGGCGCGGTCCCCGTTCCCGGCGGAGGCGATTGCCGCCTTCATCGTGGTCGAGGCGGTGGCGTGGTTCCTCGTCGCGCCGGTCGGTCAGCTACAGCACGTGGGTATCGCGCTCGTCGACTGCAAGCGGGCTCACCGGGCGGTGTAGACCTGGTCGTTGGCGCTCTCGCTGGGTGTTGCCCTGCTGATTGCCGTGGTGTCGACGCCGGCGGTGCGGCGGATCGTGCTCGGCGCGGTGTTGCTCGTGCTCGCGATCGGATGCGGCACGCGGGCGCCCGAGCCGCCGACCGAGGCGGAGAGCCATCTCCCTGACGGCTACGCCCTGCGTCTCGACCGGCCGAACCGCAAACGGAGCGACTTTGGCGCGTCGCTCGAGAGCGGGCGTCTGCAGATCCAGACCGGGCCCGCCGGCATTCTGTATGAGCTCGACCGGCAGCTCGACGCGTCCGACTTTCGTGTGGGGGCCACCTTCACCCAGCTCGAAGTGCCCATGGGGCATCGCGAGGGCTACGGCCTCTTCGTGGGAGGGCAGGATCTGGCCGGTCCGGGCCAGCGCTATCTCTGCTTCCTGGTGCGGGCCGATGGCCGGTACCTTGTGAAGCGTCGCGATGGGGAGAGCACGACCGAGCTTTCGGGAGGCTGGCAGCCATCGGATGCCGTCAGCGTGCCGGCGGAACCTGGCGCCGAGGTGACCAATGCCCTGGCGGTCGAGGCGTCTGACGGGCAGCTGCGGCTGCTGTGCAACGGTGAGGCGGTCGCCGAACTGGCCGTCGAACCAGCCGATCTGGCTGGCGTCGTCGGCCTACGCGTGAACCACAACTTGCGGGTGAGGGTGGACGGCTTCGGGACGGATTGAGCCGCCAGAGGGGAGCAGTTTCGTGCCCCGCGGGTGGCGTTATACTGAGACCCGACGGATCGACAGCAGGAGAACGCCATGTACGCGCGACTCGCGGTGATCGCGGTGGTGTCGGTGGCCGCCGGCCTCGTGGCGCCAGGCGCCGGGGGACCAGAGGTCCAGGCGGCCGGGCAGCTCGTCGCGGAGACGCCGTCACGCGCCCTCCTCGATCAGTACTGCGTTACGTGCCACAACGACCGGCTCCAGACGGCCGAGCTGTCCCTGGATGGAGTCGACGTCTCGGACCCGGCCGCGCACCGGGACGTGCTCGAGCGCGTCGTACGCAAGCTTCGCAAGGGGCAGATGCCGCCCGAGGGCCGGCCTCGACCGCCCGCCGACCAGATCGAACAGTTCGTGACCCGGCTCGAGGCCTCACTGGACGGCGTCGCTGAGGCTCGGCCAGACCCGGGTCGGGTGGCCTCCCGCCGACTCAATCGAGCCGAGTATGTCAGCGTTATCGAGGATCTGCTGGCGCTCGAGGTCAACGGCGAGGAACTGCTGCCGTCCGACATGGCCGGCTTCGGGTTCGACAACAACGCCGAGGTGTTGTCGATTACACCGGGGCTGATGTCCCGCTACATCGCCGCCGCGACGAAGATCAGCCGGGCGGCGATCGGGAGCCCCGACATTCGCCCGGTGATGCAGCTCTACGAGCTTGGCTACGAGCGTCGCGACGCAAGGGCGGGCGAGGATCTCCCGTTCGCCACCCATGGCGGATTGGCCGTCCGGCACCACTTCCCGCTCGACGGCGAGTACCTGTTCGCCATTCGTCTGAAGCGGAACGAGACCATCGAGACGATTGATGGAATCGCGGAGGACGAGCACCAGATCGAGCTGCGCATCGACCACGCGCTGGTCGAGCAGTTCGCCATCGGCGGACGCTACCCGGGGCCGGATCCGGGGCAGCTCATCGCGGTCCCCGAAGACGACGTCGAAGGGCAGCGCCTCCACGAGTATCGGATGACGGCCGACCATGCGCTCGAGCTTCGTGTCCCGGTCGAGGCGGGCACACGGCTCGTGTCCGTGTCGTTCACCGACGCCGCCCCGTCGCCCCATCCCAGCCCGCAGCTGCCAGGGATCGACAAGGTGTTCGTCTCGGGGCCGTTCGATGGCACGGTGCCCGAGGACACGCCGAGCCGGCGTCGGATCTTCGTGTGCCAGCCGGAGTCGGCGTCAGGCGAGGAGCCGTGCGCGCGGCAGATCCTCGAGTCGCTCGCTCGACGGGCCTACCGGCGGCCGGTGCAGTCCGAGGATATCGATCCGCTACTGGGGCTCTACCGCCACGGTCGCGAGGAGCGCGACTTCGAGTTCGGGATCGAGCGAGCCCTCGAGGCGCTGCTGGCGATGCCGGAGTTCCTGATGCGCGTCGAGGAGCATCCGGTGGATACCGCGCCTGGAGGGGTCTATCCGGTCAGCGACCTGGAGCTCGCCACCCGCCTGTCGTTCTTCCTGTGGAAGAGCATTCCGGATGAGGAACTGCTCGGGCTGGCCGAAGCGGGTCGTCTGCGTGAGCCGGGCGTGCTCGAGGCGCAGGTGGCTCGCATGCTCGGCGACGAACGGGCCACCCGGTTCATGGACGATTTCGCCGGCCAGTGGCTGCACCTGCGCAACATCGACGACCAGGCGCCAGACGGCGCCCTTTTCGCCGGGTTCAACGATTCGTTGCGGAAGGCGATGGTCACCGAGACCCAACTGTTCTTCCGGAGCCAGGTCGGCGCGGACCGGCCGGTCACTGAGCTGCTCTCAGCCGACTACACGTTTCTGAACGAGCAGCTGGCTCGCCACTACGGCGTCGAAGACCTGTATGGCAGTCACTTCCGCCGACACGAGTGGCAGGACGATCGACGTCACGGGCTCCTCGGCCAGGCGAGCCTGCTGACGGTGACCTCCTACGCCAACCGCA
>CAJWMX010000245.1 GCA_913043805.1 uncultured Acidobacteriota bacterium
GCCGGCGGGCGGCGCGAGGGGAGATTCTGGCGGGCACGATCGATACGTTTCTCCTCTGGCGCTTGACCGGCGGTCGGGTCCACTCCACCGATCCCTCGAACGCCAGCCGCACGCTGCTCTATGACATCCACCGCCAGGAGTGGGACGACGACCTGCTGGAGATTCTCCGCGTGCCCCGCGAGATGCTGCCCGATGTGCGTGATTCGAGCGGCGTGTTCGGAGAAACGGATCGCAAGCTCCTGGGCGCCTCGGTGCCAGTGGCCGGGATCGCGGGGGACCAGCAAGCGGCCACGTTTGGGCAGGCCTGTTTCCGGCCCGGCATGGTCAAGAACACCTACGGCACCGGCTGCTTCCTGTTGATGAACACCGGCGCGCAGGCCGTCGCCTCAGAGAACGGGTTGCTGACCCCCATCGGCTGGCGGGTCAAGGGACGGACGAGCTACTGCCTCGAAGGGTCGGTCTTCGTGGCCGGCGCGGCGGTGCAGTGGCTACGCGATGGCCTCGGGCTGATTCGTCGGTCGTCGGATGTGGAGCACCTGGCGGCACAAAGCGCCGACGCGGGCGGAGTCTACTTCGTGCCCGCACTGGTCGGCCTGGGCGCGCCTTACTGGGACCCGTATGCGCGCGGGGTGATCGTGGGGATCGACCGCGGGACGTCGGCGGCACAGATCGCCCGGGCCACGGTCGAGTCGATGGCGTACCAGACCCTCGATGTCGTCCAGGCGATGGAGCGAGACGCCGGGGTGCGGTTGCGCGCGCTACGTGTGGATGGAGGGGCCGTGGTCAACGACGCCCTGCTGCAGTTCCAGGCGGATCTGCTGGGCAAGACCGTCGCGCGTCCTCGAGTCAACGAGACGACGGCGCTCGGCGCCGCCTATCTGGCCGGTCTCGCGACCGGGTTCTGGAAGAGCACCCGCGAGGTGACCGAGCAGTGGGCCCTCGACCGCGAGTTCCGTTCTGCCATGCCGCGGCGAGAGCGTGAGCGACGGGTCGCGGGGTGGCGGCAGGCGATCGATCGAGCCCGGGGCTGGGCCAAGCCCAACGCCTAGCCAGTCGGTCGGCGGCACTTCCATGCTACGGTAGGCGATTCAACGAGATCTGTTTGCTCGGTCGAAGGGAGTCAGTCATGTCATCGAAGCGAACCTTGCAGTTGCTGTCATTCGTCTGCGCGGGAAGCCTCCTCGCCGGCTGCGGCGCGCCATCAGAGGCGCCGGCCGCCATGGAAGAGCCTGCCGCGGCTGAGACGCCAGCCGGGAATTCGATCAGTGGCGAGGGAATGCCGAATCCGAATCCTGTAGTTACCCAGAATTGGGGGACCTTGCCCGAGGGACGCGAGTGGGGCTCGACGGCTGGTGTCGACATCGACCCGAACGACGGTCATCTCTGGGCGTACGAGCGATGCGGCGCAGGCACCTTCGGCGCCGGCGCGCCGGTCACTTGCGACAGCAACCCGGTGGATCCGATCTTTAAGTTCGACCGGAACACCGGTGAGGTCCTCGCCAACTTCGGGGGCGGTGTCATGGTCACGCCCCACGGGATCCACGCGGCTGAGGACGGTACCGTCTGGGTGACCGACTTCGCGGTCAACGAGGAAGGCACCAAGGGGCACCAGGTCCACCAGTTCAGCCCCGAGGGTGAGCTGCTGATGAGCCTCAGCACCGCCGGGCAGCCCGGCAGCGGTCCGGGTCAGCTGAACCAGCCGAATGACGTGATCGTGGGTCCCGACGGCAGCATCTACGTCTCGGATGGCCACCAGGGTCAGGGCATGACCAACAACCGGGCCTTGCAGGAAGGGCTCGAGTCCGGCGCCACGGCCCGCATCCTCAAGTTTGCGCCCGACGGCACCTTCATCAAGGAGTGGGGGCAGCTCGGAGTCGAGCACGGCCAGTTTCGAACCCCGCACGCGATGGAGTTCGACGATCAGGGGCGTCTATGGGTGGCCGATCGTGGCAATCACCGGCTCGAGATCTTCGACCAGGAGGGCAACTACCTGGAGTCGCGTTATGCCTACGGCCGGATCAGCGGCCTGTTCATCAAGGACGGCATGGTCTACGCGATCGACTCCGAGTCGAGTCCGATGAATCACCCGAACTGGCGCAACGGCGTCCGGATCGGTCCGGTGGACGGCGACTACATCACCGCCATGATCCCGCCCTTCGAGCGGGAGAACCGGGTCTATCAGGGCACGGCGGGTGAGGGTGTGGCCGTGGATGCCGATGGGAACGTGTTTGCGGCCGAGGGGCCGAACTCGCTGGCGCAGGCTGGCGGCGCGTTCACCAAGTACTCGGTGCAGTAGGGACCATCGGGTCGGGGGCCGCTACGGCTGGCCCCCGGCCGCTTCTTCCAGCGCCCGAAGTCGTTTGAGCATCGACGGTAGCTTGCGGATCATCACCTGCTCGCGTTTCCACTGAGTGATGGGCCGGGCCGGATACCCCGTATAGTCGCCTTTCTCGTACTTCTGCACATGACCGGCCGCGGCGCGGCCGGTGAACCGGGCCCCGTCGGCGATTTCCAGATGGTCGGCGAAGCTGGATGCTCCGGCCAGGACCGCCCCTTTCCCGATCTTGGTGCTCCCGCCGATGGCTACGTCGCCACACACAATCGCATCCTGGCCGATGCTGACGTTGTGGCCGATCTGGGCGAGGTTATCGATCTTCACGCCTCGCGAGATCGGGGTCGTGCCGAGCGCCGCCCGGTCGATGCAGGTGTTGGCGCCCACGTCGACTTTGTCGTCGAGGGTGACCACGCCCACCTGGGGAATCGGCTGGTGCCCCTCGGGGGTCGGGTAGTAGCCGAAACCGTCCGACCCGATCACGGCGCCGTTCTGTACGACCGAATCACGGCCAACAATGCATCGTTCGCGGACGGTGGCGCCGGCATGCAGGATCGAGCCCGAGCCGATCTGGGCGTGTGGGTAGATCACCACGCCCGGATACAGCACGGCCCCATCTCCGATGACCGCCTGCGCGCCAACAGAGCAGAAGGCGCCGATGTGGACCTCGTCCCCGATCGTCGCTGACGGATGCACGTCGGCTTTCTCGCTGACGACCCGCTCCATCTCGATTTCCGCGTAGAAGAGGGGTACCAGCGAGATCATCGCGGGGAGCGGCGCCTTGACGCGGATGAGCGGCGGGGCGCCGGAGGGCAGCTCGTCGATCGCGTCGCTGACGATCAGCGCTCGCGCCTGGAGACTGGTCAGGACTTCGGCCAGGGCCGCAGACGTGGTGGCGTTCGAGAAGGCGATGGCGTCGGGCGCCTGTTCGTCGAGCGAGCAGACGCCATGGATGCTGACGTCCCCATTACCGACCAGCGTGCCGCCCAGATGTTCGGCCAGGGCGCCCAGGGGGAGAACCGTATCGCGAGGTACGAAAATCACCTCTGCATTGTAGTGGTTCGCTTCGAGGGCCGAGCGCGGTCATCTGCCCAGACGCCACTCGAAGCAGTTGTCGCCGCGGTCCAGCCGCCGCGTGACCGCCAGGTGGAGAGAACGGTCGTGCACCGCGAGCGCGCCTTCCCACAGGCCGTTCCAGGCCTCGAACACGGCGTCGTCCAGCGGAGCGACTCTCCGCATCAGCTTCCAGGTGTGCTGCCGCACGACCAGGGTGCCGCCCGCCTCCTCGGTTGACATCTCGTCGCCCTGACCTGCGCCCAGCGCCGTCATGAAGGCGGCGAAGCCGGACGGCCCGGTCTGTGTCACTCCCAGCATCTCGGCCGTCTCACGGTAGTACTGCATGCCGATCAGTCGCGCGGCGGAGCGCCCCAGGTTGGCGCCCTCCAGTGGGCCGAACACCCGCACGATTTCCGGAAGCAGGTTGCGCACGTACTGCATCGCGTAGTTCCGCAACGCCTTGCGGACCCGTTCCTCGGGCCAGTCGCTCGCATCCAGGGTGGGCATCGCGTCCAGATCAAACACTGGCGAGACCTCCTCTGGCGCGAACCGCAGTCGCTCCTCCGGGGCCAGGTCATGGTCGTACTCGTAGAAATAGCCTTCGAGTCCCGGTTGCCCGTCTGTCGTCTGCATGGTGCAGACAAACCCCAGACGCGGGTTGCCAAGGGTCACGCCGTTGTGGGCGTGCCAGCCCCGCATCATCGCCCTCGAGACGTCGGTAGGGATCCCGCAGATCGCCGTGCCGTCCCAGATCCAGCGCGGCGGCAGATAGCGCACCCAGGTCTTGCGGTCGCTCTCGTAGGCATACTCGACGCCCACATTGCCGAGATAGTTCGACAGATAGTGATACTGCCCGCACGCCACCGCGTCGGGGAGGCCCAGGAGGCCCAGCTTCTCGAGGCCCGGGAGCAGGGTGGCCTGTTGTTGCCGTCGGAACAGCCTGAACACCAGTTCGGTGGCGTCGGCGGCGCCCCGGGTCATCACGGCGCGCAGGATGGTACCGGTCAGGTATCGGTGATAGAGATTCTCGGCGGCCCGATAGCCGCGGATCGTGGTGCTGTCCATCGGTCTGTCCTCACCCTGGTAACTGATGCGGTCATGATACGGGAGCCGATGGTGCCACCACGTCGCCTGCTCGCCCGCTACCAGCAGCACCTCGCCGAGACCCGGTCCCGGCTCGAACAGCTGCTCGACGGGCTCCCTGCCTCTCCCGACTTCGAGCTCCGGTCCGGCCCGATCGAGGGGGGATTCCGATCTCACGCGCGTTTCTCGGTCGACGCCAGCAAGGGCCGTTGCGTCGTGTCAGGTGCCGATCCGCTCGGTGGCTCGGGGGACTGGCGGGCCACTGTCTGGATCCTGACGCGGGTTGGACGGCAGCTTGTCGAGCGGGTCGTGGCCCACCTCGAGGAGACCGTCAGCCAGTTCCCTGTGCGAGGCTTCGACCTGTGCCTGGGGCAGGGCACAGAGCAGGCCCACCTCGTCATGGCAGTGGATCGCGCCGAGGCGGTCTCGTTCCGCCCGTGGGCAGAAGCGATGCTCGAGCGCGACGAGCGGTTCACCGGCGTGTCGGTGCCGTCGCAGTCTCTTACCGCGGGCGAGCCGCTCGTGGCGCATCAGGTGTGCGGGGTCGAACTCCGGTCGCATCCGATGGCGTTCTTCCAGACCAACCATCGACTGGCGGGCCAGCTGTTCGCCACGGTCCGTGCCGCCGCCGATCGCGAGCCTGCGGACGACCTGCTGGATCTCTACTGTGGCGCCGGCGTGCATGGCCTTCTGGCCGGAGCTGGTCCGGCGCTCACCGGAGTCGATGCCGACCCTCGAGTGGTCGACGCGGCCCGGCTCAATGCCACGCGGCTCGG
>CAJWMX010000246.1 GCA_913043805.1 uncultured Acidobacteriota bacterium
CAGACTGTGACGCGGGCCGAGCGGCGGGCGTGAGCACGGCGGCCGTGCTCTGGGGACCGTTTCCGCAGGAGCGCCTGGCGACACATCGACCCGACCACTGGCTCGAGACGCCGGATGAGATTCTGGACCTAGTTGGAAGCGGCCAGGTGGTGTGAGGCGAGGTCAACATGGCGATTCCCGAGGGCTATCAGAAGTTCGAGTTCATCGATCCGTTCGAAGAGCACGTCGGCCCGCTCTGGTTTCGGGACGGTGACGATGGGCTGCGCTTCGCCTTCGAGGCGACCGACACGCATGCCAACACGGCGGGGCAGGGGCATGGCGGAATGCTGATGACCTTTGCCGATTTCGCGCTGTGTCTCGCGGCGATCCATGGATTGGCTGGCGAGCGTTGCGTGACGGTCTCGCTCAGCTGCGAGTTCACGGCGCCCGGCGAGGTGGGTGACCTGATCGAGTCGACCGCCGAGGTGGTCAGGCGGGGACGGTCGCTGACCTTCGTGCGGGGCGTGATCACGGCCGGCGATCGGGTGCTCTTGAACTACAGCGGGATCGTCAAGCGTCTACCCAGGCCGGACGATGTCACCCGCCGCGATGAGGGATAATGGCGGGCACGCGTCGAGTTCGATCCGCTCCAGGGAGGTACCTCAGCATGCGTCGAACCCTCAGTGTCTTGATGGGTGTTGCGGTGGTCGGCAGTCTCGCGAGTCCCGCGGCGGCCCAGTTTGGCGCCACCGACGGCGAGTGGCGAGCGTTCGCTGGTGATGCCGGTAGCACCAAATACTCCTCGCTCGATCAGATTGATGCCGATAACGTCGGATCGCTCGAGATCGCCTGGCGCCGTCCGCTGGTGGACCCGTCGTATCTGGAGATGAACCCCGAGCTCCGCTACTCGAACGTCTCGAGTGCGGCGCCGGTGGTTGTCGACGGCGTGGGCTATGTGCCGAACAGCATCGGGTTGGTCGAAGCCTTCGACGTCGAGACGGGCCAGACCCTCTGGACGCAGCCGCCTTACGGCGGCGCCGACGATCTGCGTGGCGCTGGCACCCGCGGCGTCGCCTACTGGAGTGAGGGCGACGAGGAGCGGATCCTCGTCCAGCGGGGAGAGTACCTCTACGCCCTCCATCCCGATACCGGCGAGCTCTTCGACAACTTCGGCGACGGTGGCCGCGTCCATCTGACCATCGGCCTGTCCGAAGGCGCCCGCTATCGGTGGGGCGGCGCGCCGACCGTGGTGCGCGATGTCGTCGTGCTCGGCCAGTCGATGTCGGACACGTTCCAGACGAAGGAGGCGATCCGGGGCGACGTCCGGGCCTTCGACGTGCGGACGGGTGAGCTGCGCTGGGTGTTCCACACCATCCCCCAGGAGGGTGAGTTCGGCACCGACACGTGGGCGGACGACTCCTACGCCTATTCGGGGCATGCGCCGGTCTGGGCGTTGTTCGCCGCCGACGAGGAGCTGGGCTACGTCTACATGCCCGTCTCGTCGCCCACCAACGACATGTACGGCGGTCACCGCGGCGGCGACAACCTCTACGGGCAGAGCATCGTGGCCGTGGACGCCACGACCGGCGAACGCGTTTGGCACTTCCAGACTGTGCACCACGGTTTGTGGGACTATGACCCGCCGGCCGCGCCGATCCTGATGGACCTCAACGTCGACGGACGCGAGGTCAAGGCGGTCGCGCAGCTCACCAAGCAGGCCTTCGTGTTTGCGTTCGATCGGGTGAACGGCGAGCCGATCTGGCCGATCGAGGAGCGTCCGGTACCGCAGTCGGCGACACCGGGCGAGGCGACGTCGCCCACCCAGCCGTTCCCCACGAAGCCGCCGCCGTTCGATCGTCAGGGCGCCACCATCGAGAACCTGATCGACTTCACGCCCGAGCTCCGAGCCGAAGCGGTCGAGATCACCGAGCGCTACGTGATTGGCCCGATGTTCACGCCGCCAACGGTTCGAGGCGACGGACCGAACGACACGCAAGGCACCATTCAGCTCCCTGGATCACAGGGCGGAGCCGACATCCAGGGCGCGGCGTTCGATCCCGAGACCGGCTACCTCTACATTCCGTCGATTACCTCGCCCTTCGTGGCCGACATCCTCGAGGGCAATCCGGACCGGACGAATCTCGACTTCGTGAAAGGCAGTCGGCAATGAATCGGCGGGCCACGCGGCCTTCCGCTCTTCAAGCCGCCCTATGGACGGATCACCGCCATCGACATGAACCGGGGCGAGGTCGTCTGGATGACTCCGAACGGTGATGGGCCCCGGAACCACCCGGCGATCGCGCACCTGAACCTGGGCAAGCTCGGGGTGCCGGGGCGACCGGCGCCGCTGCTGACCCGGACGCTGCTGTTTCTGGGCGAGGGGTCGACCAACCTGCCCGGCGGCGCGCGGGTCCCGGAGGGGATGCCGCCGCAGATCGTGACCAACTACGGCGGACGGATCTTCAGAGCCTACGACAAGGCGACTGGTGACGTGATCTGGGAGACCGAGCTTCCGGCGGGTACGTTGGCGCCGCCGGTTACCTACATGGCTGGCGGCCGGCAGTATCTGCTGGTGGCGACGGGCGATACCAACACGCCGGGTGAAACACTGGCGTTCGCGCTGCCGCAATAGCGCCCGACGGCCTGAACACTGGGTGGCGTCGTCTTCTGGAGCGGGCTCGGCGGGCGGTGTCGGGTCCGCCTCCAGAGCGCTCTGGACGGCGTTGAGCAGGGGCGCGGCGCGAACGGCTTCTGCAGCATCGTCGGCCCGCCGGTCTTACCAAACGGGTGTACCGGGTTGGGATACCCCGACATGTAGATGCCCCGGAGTTCACCCCGGCTACGGCTCAGCTCTTCGACCAGCTGGCGACCATTCATTCCGGGCATCACGACGTCGGTCGGGGTGCGGATGATGGCGAGGGTCGTCGCGCGTGCCGTGGTCCCGGCCAGCACGCAGGCGACCGCGGTCGCCTGCGTGCTGGCGCGACCAGGTACCGGCGCGGTGTGATCGACCGCTCGTGTCCACGGCTGAAGGAAGAGGAAGCGCGTCCCGCCGTGGACGGGAGTCCGGCTAGAACCCGCGCTTGCGGCCGCGGAGACCTCGCCGGCTGCCCTTGGGTTTGGCCGGCTTCCGTCCGAAGTCCATCCCGCCGCCCATCGGCGGACCGTCGTCCATGAAGTTCGGCTGTGGGGGACGCGGCGCGCGGTCCCGCGCTTCGCTCACGCGTAGATTCCGACCGTTCAACTCGGCGCCGTCCAACTTCTCAATAGCTTCGGAAACCGCCGCGGCGTCACCGAACTCGACGAAGGCGAACCCGCGCGGCCGATCCGTCACGCGATCAACGGGGAGGAAAACCTCGGTGACCTGACCAACCTGCCCGAACAGAGTCTCGAGCTCTGCCTGTGATGTTTCGTAACTGAGGTTACCAACGAAAATTCGTGAAGAGATAACTGCCTCCCTTGTCGACCAACGATCGCGCTACACGTCACGCGCTTCTCAGGATACCCGACGGGCATGCCGCGCACAACCACTCCTCAGCCGGGTTGCGCGCCCTTGGAAGACTCCCTGAAGAGCGCGATGTTCGGGGCGGGCATCTCCAGATCCGCGTCCCAGTGGGCCGCGATCCAGCGGCAGGTCTCGGGACAGAAAAAGCAGACGTGGGTCGGGTCTCGAATGTAGCGCGACCCGACGAACCACTCTCGCGGCTCGGCCCACTGGGTCATCACCGCCAGGAGACCGCGAGGAGCGAGTGTCTTGAAGAGGCGATCGAGCTCGCCCCTGGGATCACGAAGGTGCTCGACCACCTCACTGGCGGTAATCACGTCGTAGCGGTGCTCCCAGACCGTCGGGTCCGCCGCATATAACGGGTCATACAGCGACATCCGGAGTCCGTGCGCTTCGAGCATGCCCGACAGCGTCGGGCCCGGGCCTGACCCGAAATCCAGACCTACCGCGTCGTGCGGGACCCGTGCGAGGACCGGCTCCGCCAGTCGAGCCAGAAAGCGGCGATAGCCCGGATCGCCCGGGTGGTTGCGATGCGCGTCGTAGCGCGCCCGTTCCGCCTCGGCCGAGATCCAGGCGTCTGGCGAGACGAAGATGAGGGCGCACCGACGGCATCGCCAGTAGGTTCGCTGGCGGTCCCTGTGATAAAACGGCGCCCGGTCTGCCCCGCACAGCGGGCAGTGGGACGGCGGGCGAAGCCCCATCAGAACAGTGGATATATGAAGGGGGCGGTGGTCGAGCCGGCCAGCAGGAGCAGGGCGCCGACAAGCAGCAGCACGACGATGATCCGCCCACCGATCCGGTCCCGCAGGTCCGGATGACTGAGGGCTTCCTCGATGGCCGGTTGCGTGTGAGGCTGGGTGGCCGCTAGGAAGTTCAGCCAGGGTTCATCGTGCGGGCCGGCCGTCGATTGGGCCACCTCATCGGCCAACCCCGACTCGAACCGCATCATCTCCACGAACTCCGGGTCCGTGGGGCCGATGGGTTCCCCTTCGATGACTGAGATTCTGGCCGGCGCCGCCATGTGACTCGAGGCTTGCCCGGCGACACCCTGGCCCCAGGCTGGCCTAGATTCTACAACGCTCTGATCGTCGATACTGATACGCCATGGCGCCGCTCGTCCATCTGGCCAGCTACAACCTCCAGCGTGGGATCCACTATCCGCAGCTGCTCGAACAGTTTGGGTGTTTGCCCGAACTTCGGGACGCCGACATCGTGGCGGTCCAGGAGGCCCTGGTCCCGCGGGGAGGCGTCAACACGCTGGCGCGCCTGGCCGAGGACCTTGGCGTCGGCCACCGCTGGAGCTACCAGCCGGTCATGCGCTATCCCGAAAAGGACTATGGCAACGGTTTTCTCTATCGCCAGACGGTGTCAGCCGGTGAAGGGCGTCGCATCCCGCTTCCGCAGGTGGCCCGGCTGGGGTGGCTGGCGCGACTCAAGACCGAGGGCGGCGTGCCGGACACGAAGTCGGCCTTCGTCCAGACGTTCGCCATCGGCGACAAGCGGTTGAGGATCGGTAACCTGCACCTCGATTTCGCCGGCGGGTCCGCGCACCGGGTCGCGCAATTGACGCACCTGCTCGACGCGTTCGACGCGCCCGGGGACGCCTCCGTCGACGCGGAGGTGCTACTGGGCGACTTCAATACCAGTGGCCGCGCCGGGGTGTCGGCGGTCGAGGCCGAGACGGCCCGGGTGCTCGATGCGGCTCGGAGCCGCCGTTTCATCGACTG
>CAJWMX010000247.1 GCA_913043805.1 uncultured Acidobacteriota bacterium
GAGCGTCCGGCGAGCGGAATCGGGCAGATCGGCGGCATGTACCCGTTCACCCGGTCGAGTCAGAGTGAGACGATGTCGGCCATCGTCCGCGAGTCACCGGTGCCGATCGGGCAGTATGCCGCCGATCTGCCCGATTCCGCTCGCCGGACGCTCGAACGCCTGCTGGCCAAGGACCCGCACAAGCGGTACCAGACGCTGGAGCCGGTGCGGATGGATCTGGCGCAGGTGAGCCAGGAGACGACGTCGGGCCAGACGCCGTTTCCACGGCCAGCGGACGACGAGCCGCCGGCCGACGATGGGCGGACCCCGTATGTAGGACGTGAGGCCGAGCGTGCGGAGCTGCGGCAGCTACTCGAGTAGGTGGCGGCCGGTCGCGGTGGGGGGCTGATCGGCGGCGAGCCGGGCGTCGGAAAGACGCGCATCACCGAGGAACTGGTGCGCGAAGCCCAAGCGCCCGGATGCCTGACCCTGACCGGGCACTGCTACGAGGCAGCCGGTACCCCGCCCTACATCCCGTTCGTCGAGATCCTGGAACGGGCGTCGAAAGTCATCCCGCGGTCGGCATTCCGGGAGGCGCTGGGTGACGCCGCTCCCGAGGTCGCCCGGATGATGCCCGAGCTGCGGCGCATCTTCCCCGACCTGCCGCCGCCGACCGAGCTGCCGCCGGACCAGCAGCGGCGGTTCGTGTTCAACGCCTATGGCGAGTTCGCCGCGCGGGCCTCGCGGGTGATGCCGACCGTTACCGTCTACGAGGACCTGCACTGGACCGACGAGCCGACGGTGCAGCTGCTGCGCCATCTCGCCCAGCAAGTGGGCGCCGAGCCGGCACTGCTGGTCGGCACCTGCCGCGACGTCGAGCTGGACGTGAACCGCCCGTTCGCCCGCGAGCTGGAGTCGATGCTGCGCGAGCGGCGCGCGACCCGCATCTCACTGCGTCGGCTTCCGGAGGGTGACGTCGCGACGACGCTCGAGTCGCTGGGCGGCCCAGACGTGCCGGCCGGTCTGGCCCGGGTGGTGTTCCGTGAAACCGAGGGCAACCCGTTCTTCGTCGAGGAGGTGTTCCAGCATCTCTCGGAGGAGTGCCGGTTGTTCGGTGACGAAGGGCGCTGGAAGACCGACCTCCGTATAGAGGACCTGCGGGTGCCGGAAGGGGTCCGTCTGGTCATCGGACGGCGGCTGGAACGGGTGAGCGACGAGACCGCAAGGCGTTGACCACCGGCGCGGCCATCGGGCGCAACTTCGATCAGAAGCTGCTCGAAACCTCGGGGAAAGTGGACGAGGACGACCTGCTCGACGCGCTGGAAGAGGCGGAGAAAGCCCAACTCGTCAGCTCGACCACCAGTGGACGCGATGTCCGCTACACCTTCGCCCACGAGCTGATCCGCCAAACGCTCATCGAGAACCTGTCGCTGCCACGCCGGCAGCGTCTCCATCTACGAATTGCGGGCGCGCTGGAGGAGCTGCACGGCGGGGCGCCCGACAAAGTGGCGTCGACGCTGGCGCATCACTTCTACCAGGCCGGCGCCGCCGCCGATGACTACACCACGCTCCGTTACCTGATGCTGGCCGCCGACCACGCCCAGCAATCGGCCGCCTTCGAAGACGCGCTCGAGCACCTCGAGCGGGCGCTGTCGTTCGAGGAGGACCTCGGCACCAGGCAGCGCGCCGATCTGCTGGCACGGCGCGGGCGAGCCTGCCGGAGTCTCGGATGTCCCGACGAGACGCTGCGTGACTGGCGCGCGGCCGTCGACGCCTACGAGGGCCAGAATGCCGGCGCCGAGCTGGCGCGGGTCTGCTGCGACGCCGCGTTCATCATGTCGTATCAGAGCCGACCCGAGGACGCGCTCGAGCTGTGCGAACGGGGCCTCGCCGAGGCGGGTGACCTCTCGCCGGCATGGCGGCCGCCGCGGGGGAGCAGTGGGACGTGGCGGACACCCACTTTCAGACCGCGCTCCGCCAGTCCGAGGAGATCCCGAACAAGATCGCCCAGCCGGAGGTCCGCCGCGCCTGGGCCCGGATGCTGCTGCAGCGGGGTGCTCCTGGCGACAAAGAAAGAGCGAACGACCTGCTGGAAGAGGCGATCGCCCAGTACGGCGAGCTCGGCATGCCGAAGCACCTGGAGATGGCCAGGGAAATGAAGAGCACTCTCACTCAGTTCTGATCCACCAGCGGCAAGAAGATCGAGATCCGGTCCTCGTCGCCCACCGCCCGGGAGATGTGGCCCTGGCCAGTGGTGTCCTCAGCCAGCAGGATATGTCCCGGACCGAGGGTGACGGTCGAGCCGTCGCCGATGACGATCTCACTCGTGCCGCTCAGCGTGATCACGAACTGCTTCCGTGGGGCCGGATGCCAGTCGATGAAGTATTCCGGCGACGTGCGGCGGAACTGCACGCTGCTGATGTCGATGCGCTCGCTCATCTCGGTAAAGCTGTTGGTCTGGGTGAGGTCGGGCGTGATCTCTTCGGCGTGCGTCTTTCCATCGTCGCCGGTGTAGATCCGCGTGAACTTGATCGGCGTTCGTTCCTGCGCGAGCGCGTGGGTGTCGCCCGTCCAGTGTAGGCCGACGATGGCGAGCGTCGGAATCCAGCCGAGAGCGAGCACGGCGAAAGCGATGCGGCGCGGTCGGGACATGGAGTGCTCCTTCGATATGGTGTTTGCGGTGATTATACGAACCAGCGACGCTACGTGGGCTTCAGGCTCCGGGCGCTCGTGTGCTCCTCCAGATGCGCGGCGCATCCGGCGAGGCGGACGGTCCAGGGCGGGCGCGGATCGATCTCGGTGAGCGAGGCGTTGACGAACCAGGCGAGCGGCGCTTCTCCAGGCGCGGGCCGCAGATGGAACTCGGCCAGCGCCTTGCACACGAGTCCGTGCGTCACGACGGCCACAGGGCCGCCTGTGACCGAGGCCACCTTGGCTACGTGCTCCCAGAGCCGCTCCACCCGGTCGGTGAAGTCGACCCACGACTCGCAGTCGGGCGCGTCATGGGCCGGGCCGTAGAAGTACTCTTCCACGTCGTCGTACCGTCGTCCGGCGAGCCCGGCCAGTCCCCGCTCCCGCAGCACCTCCAGCGACTCGGTCGGGACGACGCCGTCGGGGTCCAGGGCCGCGGCGGTCTGCCGCGCGCGGTGGTAGTCGCTGGTCAGAATGCGTCGTAGCCCGGAGCCAGCCAGGCGCTTCCCGAGCTGCCGCGCCTGCCAGTGTCCGTGCTCGCTTAGCGGTGTGTCCGGCGTCTGCACGACGCGGGCGGCGTTCCCAGTGGTCTGGCCGTGCCTGATCAGGTAGATCATCGGTCTGCGTCGTCCGCGGCGCCGGCATTGTACTCACCCCGCCGATGCCTCGCGTGATAGGTTGCCGAAGATGTCCGCACCCTCGATGAACAAGCGCTACGTCGGCGCCTGGGCGCTGTTCGACTTCGCGAATTCCGTCTATCCGGCGGTCATGACCACGGCGGTCTTTCCGGTCTTCTACGTCAACTTCGTCGTAGGGGATGACGGCGGGCTGGGCGAACTGTGGTGGTCGCGAGCGGTGTCGCTGTCGGCGCTGGTGGTGGCTGCGTCCTCCCCGCTCCTCGGTGCCATCGCTGACCGGGGCGGCGCCCGAAAACGGTTCATGCTCGGCTACACCATCGTGTGCCTGATCGCGGTGGCAATGATGTCCACTCTCGATCAGGGGATGGTGATTCAGGGCTTCTTGTTGTTCGTGGTGGCCAACGTCGGCTTCGAGAGCGCCCTGGTGTTCTACAACGCCTACCTGCCCGACATCGCGCCGGCCGAGAAGCAGGGCTGGGTCTCGGGGCTCGGCTTCGGGGTCGGCTACCTGGGCTCGGCCCTCGGGCTGCTCATGGTCATTCCGTTCGCCACCGACCGCATCGAGCTGGTCTGGCTGATGGTGTCCGGCTGCTTTCTGATATTCGCGCTGCCAGCGTTCCTCGTGTTGCCGAAGGACGAGCCGACCGGGATGTCCATCGCCCAGGCGGCGCGGTGGGGAGTGACCAGCTTTCGCGAGATTGTCGGAGAGGTCTGGGCCCTGACCGATCTTCGCAACTTCCTGATCGCGTTCTTCTTCTACATCGACGGCGTGCTGACCATCATCGTGATGGCCGGTGTGGTGGCTACCGAGACCTTCGGGTTCGACCAGCAGGGCACGATCGTCCTGTTCCTGATCGTGCAGTTCTCGGCCCTTATCGGCGCCTTCGTGCTGGCACGGACCACCGATAGACTGGGGCCGAAAAAGGTGCTGAACGGCGTGCTGGCGCTCTGGATCTCGGTAGGTATTGCCGCCTACTTCATCCAGAGCCAGACCCTGTTCTACGTCATGGCGGTGCTAGCCGGTCTCGGACTGGGGTCGGTGCAGGCGGCAAGCCGAGCGTTCCTCTCGTCGTTGATCCCCGCCGGCAAGGAGGCCCGCATCTTCGGCTTCTACGCGCTGTGCGGAAAGTCGTCGTCGGTCCTCGGGCCGATGCTGTTCGGCTATATCACCCTGTTCGCCGGTGGCAATCAGCGTCCTGCCTTCCTGGCCCTGACCGGGCTGTTCCTGCTGGGACTCGTGCTGCTGCAGCGCGTCCCCGACCCGCGAGCCGCGGCCCGTTAGCGCGCGCCACGAAGCGCTCAGGATGCCGACGTGAGGAGGACGGTCGTCGGTGGTTGGATCGGGCTCGCCCTCGCGACGGGGGCCGCCGCGGCAGCGCAGGAGATCCCACCGACCGTAGACGCGTCGCCGAGCGACACCTATCTCCTCGTCGATGGCGTCATCGCTGGCGACCCGGCGTGGCAGGCCGTGCCGGTGGCGTCCGGTTTCCGGCAGACCCGCCCCGACGAGGGACAGCCGGCGACCGAACGGACCGAGGTCCGGGTGCTGTTCACCGCCGACACGCTCTACGTCGGCATCATCTGCTTCGACCGCCAGCCGGGCGCCATCACGGTCGCCGACAGCCGACGCGACGCCTCGCTCGACGACGGCGACAGCGTCCAGATCATCCTCGACACGTTTCTCGACCGACAGAGCGGCTTCGTCTTCGGAACGAGTCCGGTCGGGCAGGAGTACGACGGGCAGGTGGTCAACGCCAGGGAAGGGCGCCTTGGCCGGAGCACCACCACTTCGAGCGGCTCGGGCGCCGGCTTCAACGGCAACTGGGACGGCGCCTGGGAGGTGCGGACTCGCATCCACGAGCCTCAGTCGG
>CAJWMX010000248.1 GCA_913043805.1 uncultured Acidobacteriota bacterium
CGACATCTACGCGGGCGCCGCCGCCAACTGCACCGACTTCCGCGGCTCCACCATCATCGAGGGCGAAGGGCACTGGATCCAGCAGGAGGCGCCGGAAGAGGTGAACGCGGCGCTGCTCGCTTTCCTCGACGGACTGGGCTAGCGAAGAGAACGCCATGCCCGCCTCAGTGATTCGACTGGCGGCAGTTGCGTGGGTCCTCGCGGCCGTCCCGGTCTGGACCCAGACGAGCCAGCCCGGCATCCACCTCGATCAGGCCGAGATCGAAGCGATCGCCAACCGCGTCCGGGCCGGGCGGGATCTTCAACCCGCAACCTGGCCCGATGGTGCGCGAGTCGCGATGGCGATCTCGTTCGATGTCGACAACGACACCATCACGATCGCCCGTAACGCCGCTCCCTCCATCGGGGCGATGTCGCAGGGTGAGTACGGTGCGCGCGTCGGGTTACGGCGGGTGGTGGATCTCGTCGACCAGCACCGGATCCCGGCCTCGTTCTTCATCCCGACCGTCAGCATCATGCTGGCGCCGGAGATGGTCGACGTCATCCAGACGTCGGGCCGGCACGAGTTCGGAGTGCACGGCTGGATCCACGAACTGAACACCGAACTCGACGCCGACACCGAGCGCGAGCTGGTGACCCGGGCGCTGGCCTATCTCGAAGAGGTCACCGGCACCCGGCCGGTCGGCTACCGGGCCCCGTCGTGGAACTTCAGCCCCAACACGCTCGACATCATCCGGGGTCTTGGGTTTCTGTATGAGGGCTCGCTGATGGCCGACGACCGACCGTATGAGCTGCTGGCCAATGGCGAGCCCACCGGCCTGGTGGAGCTCCCCGTCGAGTGGATCCTCGACGACGCCCCGCTGCTCAACCCACGTGGGTCAAGCTACACGCCGCCCCGCAAGCTGCTGCAGATCTACATTGACGAGTTCGACAAGGCCTGGGAGGAGGGCACGATGTTCCTCCTCACCACCCACCCACACATCGTCGGCCACCGATCGCGCATCATCATCCTGGAAGAGCTGATCGCCCATATCCAGGCCAAAGGCGGCGCCTGGTTCGCCACCCACCAGCAGATCGCGGAGTACGTCAAGACACAGGCTGGGATGTAGGGCGGGCGGGATAATCGCCCGACTCCATTCAGCAGATGGCTCCCACGCCGGGGAACGCGCTCGGGCCGTACTCGATTACCGCCAAGCTCGGCGAAGGCGGCCAGGCATTCACCCTTTCGAATGTCGGTTCAGCGGTGATCGACACAGCCGCCAGGACTGGCGGGGCCGGTTGCTGGTAGTACAGCCGGGTGCCATCCGGCGAGCAAGCAGGACCAACGCCGCCGGCGTGCGACACCAGGGTTCGGCGGCCGGATCCTAGCTGCTCCACCCACCATGCTGTTCGCCGCAGCGATTTTCCGACTCGGGAGCGGCGCCTCGGTCGTGGGCATTTCCAGCTACGACGTCCACCCCGTTGACAGCCGCTTCCTGATGCCCCGCGCCGTGACCGGCGCCAACATTAACGTGATCGCCAACTGGCTGAGCGACGAGACCATGCCGTGACAACGCGGCGTGCCACCGCCTTACTCCGGTCGTAACTCCAGCACTGACCCCGGCCGGATACGTCCCGTCTCATCCCGAATGTCGGTCGACAGTCTCGGTACGCCCGTGCCACCATCCTCGATCCGCAGCGTCCCGAAATTGAAGATGTCGCCCTCGGCGTAGAGCACCACCGGGTGCAGCGTCGGGTCGAGCTCGGGAAGCGCCGCCCGGCGCACGGCGCTCAGCGGGCCACTGACCAGTTCGTGGAACAGGAGCGGCTCGCCGTCCCCATCGAAGTCCTGCTCGTAGCGGAACTGCGCGGCGAAATGCACATCGGTGGCGATGAACACGATGTTGGCGACCGCTTCGGCGTCGAGGTGCTCCAGCAGGTCGAAGAGCTCGCGTTCGAAACCGGTACCGGCGGCGCCGGGAGGCGAGCTGCCCCCGGCGAACGCGTCCCGCCCCAGCGCCTCCGGTCTACTCCCGGTGGGAATCGCGAGCGGCACGTCCGAGCTCACGACCTTCCAGGTAGCCGTCGAGGACGCGAGTGCGTCTTTGAGCCAGGCGAGCTGCGCGGCGCCGAGCATCGTCTTTCCGGCATCGGGATCGTCGGCGGCCCGGTTCTCACTTCGATACGACCTGGCATCGAGAATGAACAGCTCGACGTCGCGGCCCCAGCGAACGGCGCGATAGATCCGATCGGCCTCGTCCGGATGCCTGGTGAACGGGTGAAAGTCGAAGAAGGTCTTGCGCCCGGCGGCGACGATGTTCGGGTAGCCGGCCCGGTCGGGCGCCGCGGCCAGCACGGGCCAGGCAGCGCCGAAATCGTTGATCACCTCGTGGTCGTCCCACTGGATATACATAGGCGTGGACCGCAGAAACGCCTGGAAACCAGGGTCGGCCCGGTTGTAACGCCAGTGGGCGGCGTAGATCTCCTCGACCGTGTCCGTCTCGTTCCAGTCAACGGCCGGGTCGGCGATGCTGAGAAATTCGCCAGGCACGTTCTCCCAGCCGGGCAGCGGACCCCGGGCCGGGCAGACGCTGTCGGCGTAGATCATGTCGCCGTTGGCCACGAAGAAATCGGCGTCGAGCGCGCGCATCGGCTCGAAGATCGGGAAGCCGACGCCGACCTGCCGGCAATAGCCCTGCCCGGCCAGGTCGCCGCCCCAGATGAGCGACACCGCGCCTGAGGCGTCGGCGGCGGGCGCGGTCCTGAACGTTCCGGTCTCGGAGGCGCCGCGAGCGCCATCAGCCTCGAACCAGATCTCGTAGCGGTAGCGGGTGGCTGGGCTCAGCCCGGTGAACACGGCCTGGGCTGCCAGATGTCCGTCCGCCGACGACGAGGCCGTCAACTCGATCGTGGCTCCAGCACCAGCCGCCGGCGCCGCCAGGGCCCTCATCGTCGCCGCCCGGTCCGACCGCGCCCAGACGACCGCCGACGTGCTGGTCACCTCGCCGGCGGCGACACCATCCACGATCGCCGGCGGCGTCTGCGCAACCACGGCGACGGCGGGAAGTACGGCGGCCAGCGCACCGGTGCAGATGAGCGTCCTCGAGAGCCTGTTCATTCGTCCTCCGTTCCGAGAGCCAGTGTCGAGCGGGACTGGTAGCGGTTCAGTTCTCGCCCGGGTCGTAGCGGATCTCGAGGTAGGTCACCGAGCCGTCGATCTCGGAGTACCAATGCGGCGTCCCCGCCGGAATGATGACGACGTCGCCGACCGTCACCTCACGACTCTCTCCACCGACAATCCTCGCCACACGCTCACCATCGGGCCCGGTCGAACGCTCAACGGTGCCTCCCGTGACGGCCGTCGCACGACCGGCGGTGATGTGGTGCACCTCCCAGCCGGTGGCGTGGATGATGGCGTTGCGCGGTGTCGTCCGATGAATCAGGTTCACCCGAGTGGTGTCGGTGTTCTCGACCCGGGCGACCATCATCGCCGCGTCAGGGTCGTCCTGCCGAGCCTCGTCGAGCGCGGCCTGCAGCTCGGTTCCGGTGGCGATGGTGCCCTGCGGGACGGCGCCCTGGGCTGGCGCGGAGGCGAGAGTGAGCATCAGGGTGAACGTGAACATCGCGAACCTCGGTTGACAGATGAACCGTCTCGGCGGGACTGAAGTACCGCCCTCCAGGTGGTTTGAAGATCAGGGCAGGGCGAGCGCGACCAGGGTCGCGTCTGCGAGCGTCAGCGCGACGAATTGCCTGCCGTTGACCATGAGCGGCGTCGCCTTGAGCCCACTGGCGTTGAGGGGTGGCAGATAGCGGCGCGTCAGACTCTCGATCAAGGCCACATCGGTCGACTGCCAGTTCCAGACCAGTCCGAGCTGCTCGAAGTTCGAGGCATCGATCTGGTCCAGCGGCGAGTACTTCTGGCTCCAGTTGGTCCCACCGTAGCTCGGCCACTCGCCACCCGGATCGGGTGCCTGAGCCGTCGCGGGCACCGCCGCCATCGAGACCGCCAGCAGGGCCACCGCCGCGATCCAATGCTGTCGCATGCCTGCGATCCTACCCCGCTCTGCCTGTGCTACGCTCACAGCTCGAGGCGGGCTCTTGTCTCCTGTCTCCTGACTTCTGTCTCCTTGGGAGAATCCACCCATGCCGATCTTCGAATACGAGTGCCGCGAGTGTCACAGCCAGTTCGAGCAACTCGTGCTGAAGGACGACACCCCGACCTGTCCCGACTGCAAGAGCACGGACCTCGACCGGCTGCTGTCGATCACCTCCGTGAGCACGGACGGCACGAGAGAGCGGAACCTTGGCCGGGCGAAGCAGGCCGCCAAGAAGGTCCAGCGCGACAAGGCGCACGCCGAGCACGAGGCCTACCACCACCATCACCACTAGTCGGCTCGGCCTCCTGGCCGACCCCGGGGCTTTGGGCTTTGGACGGACGCCCTAGTTATCGGTTGGAATGCCGGCAAGCAGGGTCTTCTGGGCGTCAACCGGGCCGGTACCTTCGGGGGGAACGACGCGCGTGTAGTGGCCGTCCGAGCCAAGCTCGAACGCGCGGGCCGTATCGGCCAGGAAGGTCTCGAGCACCGCGTGCCGCAAAATGTGCGCGATCTCCGGGTCACGAATGAAGCAAAGCACCTCGACTCGCCGGTCGAGGTTCCGCTCCATCAGGTCGGCGCTCCCAATGAGCACCTCTGGCTGACCATCGTTCTCGAAATGGTAGATGCGGGAATGCTCGAGGAATCGCCCCACGATCGACCGTACGGTGATGTTGTCACTCACGCCCGGAATACCCGGTCGCAGACAGCAGACCCCGCGCACCACCAGATCGATCTTCACCCCGGCCTGTGACGCCCGGTAGAGCGTACGGATCGCCTCGGGGTCGGCAATCGAGTTGTTCTTGATGATGATCCGGGCGGGCCGCCCCTGGCGGGCATGCTCCGCCTCCCGGTCGATGAGTTCGGTCATGCCACTACGGAAGTTGAGCGGCGCCACCAGCAGCTCCGAGTAGTCGCGCTGGTTCGAGTAGCCGGTGAGGTGATTGAACACCTCCGTGATCTCGTCGATCACGGCCGGGTTCGCGGTGAAGAGCCCCAGGTCGGTGTAGATCTTGGAGGTCGCCGCGTTGTAGTTGCCGGTGCCGACGTGAGCGTAACGCTTGATGCCGCCATGCTCGTGGCGCACCACGA
>CAJWMX010000249.1 GCA_913043805.1 uncultured Acidobacteriota bacterium
ATCCGAGAACAGCTCGACGCCCACCGGAACGGCCCGGTGTGCGCCACCTGTCACCGCATCATCGACCCGCCCGGGTTCGCCATGGAGTCGTTCGACCCGATCGGCGGCTTTCGCAGCCGCTATCGCGTGGTCGGCGCCGAGAAGGAGCGCTGGGAGGTCCGCTACAGCCAGGGGCCCGCCGTGGACTCGACCGGCGTCACGCCCGCAGGCGACCCGTTCACCGGGCTGGAAGAGTACAAGCGGCTGTTGCTCGCACAGGAGCTCGACCAGGTGGCGCGTCACCTGGCTGCAAGCCTGATAGTCTTTGCGACCGGCGCGGAGGCGGAGTTCGCGGATCGCGACGCCATAGAGCAGATCGTCGACCAGGGACGCAGCGACGGCCACCCCCTCCGGATGATGATCCACCGGGTGGTCGGCACCGAGCTGTTCAGAAGCCGGTGACGCGTGCCTTCGACTGAGGCAGGCTTGACCGACTCGTATTATCCGGCGCAGGCCGAAGACGTCGAGCTGCTCGATTCGACCTGCGGTGGCGCGCTACGCGATGCCGTCGCCGCCGTACCCCATCGCATTGCCCTGATCGAAGGGATCCCCGATGCGTCTTCGCGCAGACGGTGGACCTATGCCGAGCTCTTGCGCGACTCGGAACAGGCGGCCCGTGCGTTATTGACGCGTTTTCAACCGGGCGATCATGTCGCGGTATGGGCGGCCAACTGTCCGGAGTGGGTGATCTTGCAGTTCGGCCTGAGTCTCGCAGGCATGGTGCTCGTCACCGTCAATCCCGCGTATCGCAGTGCGGAGTTGAAGTACGTGCTCGAACAGTCACGCGCGAAGGGGGTGCTGCACCAGGAGAACTATCGCGGCGTGTCGATGGCCGACGTCGTCACAGAGGTCAGCGCCGAGCTGCCGGCACTCGAACACCGGATCGCATTTGACGACTTACCGGACTTCTTTGCGAGCGGGGATGCGAGCGTCGAGCTGCCGAGGGTCGAATGCACTGATCCCGTAATGATCCAATACACCTCGGGAACCACCGGGTTTCCCAAAGGTGCACATCTGCACCACCACGCGCTGACGAACAACTCGCGTATCGTCGCGCTCACCCGGGGTGCCGCTACCGGCAAGGTCGATATTTCGGCCATGCCTTTGTTTCATACCGGCGGGTGTGTGACCAGCGTACTCGGCACCCTGCAAACTCACGGCACGTTGATCCTGGTTAGTGAGTTCGAGCCCAACGTGTTTCTCAATCTGGTCGAGGAGGAGAGAGCGCAATACACGCTGTGCGTCCCAACGATGCTGATTGCACTGCTCGAAGCGATGGCGGGACACCGTCGGTACATTTCGTCGATGGAGACGGTGATCTCGGGTGGCGCGACCGTCCCCGTGGAGCTCGTCAACCGCATCGAGGCGGAAATGGGCGTGCAGTTCTCGATCGTCTTTGGTCAGACGGAATGCTCACCGCTCATTACCATGGTTCGCTTGGACGACGTGGCGAAAGACAAGAGCGAGAGCCTGGGGCGGGCGCTGCCACACACGGACGTGAAGATCATCGATCCGGAAACCGGCGTGACCCTGGCGGTTGGGCAGACCGGTGAACTGTGTACACGAGGTTACCTGGTGATGAAGGGTTACTTCGAGATGCCGGAAGCGACGGCAAAGGCCATTGACGAAGACGGTTGGTTGCACACCGGCGACCTTTGCTCGATGGACGATCGTGGCTACTGCTACATCCAGGGCCGACTCAAAGAGATGATCATTCGCGGCGGCGAGAACATCTATCCGCGCGAAATCGAGGAGATCCTGTTTGGTCACCCGGCCGTCGCCGAAATCGCGGTCGTCGGCATTCCCGACGAACGCTGGGGCGAGCAGGTCGCCGCGTTCTTGCGGCTCGCGGAAGGCCAGGTCTGTAGCGCCGATCAGTTTCATGAGTTCATGCGCGAGCAGTTGGCCCCGCACAAGACGCCGCAGATATGGGTCAGAGTCGATCAGTTCCCCGTGACACCGCTAGGTAAGATACAGAAATTCCAGCTCGCAAGAATGTTCGCGAACGGCGAGTTGAAACCGAATCTGTAGGCTCTCGGGCCGCGACCGGTTTCTGCGGCGCTAGGTCGGTTGCTTGCCGGTGACCGGATCAGGCGGACTCGCCGACCAGCCTTCCTGCAGCTCCATGATGGTGAGGATACGCTCGCCCCAGTCGTAGGGCAGGTCGATCATCTCGCCCGGCTCGGTCGCGTTGACGGCGTGTTCCAGCGTGTGCAGCAGGATCGTTCGCTGCATGGTCGCGTCGTCTGCCCGCCCGAAGGGATTACCCATCGGAAAGTTCACGAACACCGCGCGGGGCGGGAGCACCTGCTGGGTGAGATCGCGGCCGGTGCTCAGGTAGATCGTCGGTATCCCGGCGGCTTCGACAACCCGTGCGACCAGACCCACGGTCTGGTGGTCGAGGGGTCAGGCCGGCACCATGATCATCAGATCGACTTCGTCCTTGCCGAGCTCGCGGACCAAGGCCGGTGCCGCCTCTTCGATGACGGCGGTTCGATTGTAGGTGCGGCCCATGAAGCCGCTCCACAACCGTTCCGCGACGGAACCGACCACGCCCTCGGCGGCGAGCTCGCGCAGGCGCTCGATCGGGAATACGACGTTGATGTCGACCCTGGCGTCGCGCGTGTCGTAGTAGGCGTCGTTGACGTCGAAATCGCAGATCGCCGCACACGGGTCGACCGCATCGACGCGCAGGTTGTTCTTCGCGGTCGGCTCGAACGGCGGGCGCGACGTGTGCGAGATGCCCCCCGAGGTCAGCATCGAGACCCGGCATTCGCCCAGCGGTTTCGTCAGCGGTGTAAAGGGAGCGTCCGAGTTGATGGTCCAGTCGTACTCCGGGTACCCGAGCCCCTGGTAGTACGCATTGATGGCCGGCACGTAATCGATCGGCTTCATGGTCCGCGCCTGTCGCAACGGATTCTAGCAGAGCGGCGAGTCGTCGGGGATCCGGCAGCCGCCCGCTCGAACCGCAACGCGCCTTGGACGACTCGGGACGTTACTGGAGCCGGCGAGCGGACTCGAACCGCTGACCTGCTGATTACGAATCAGCTGCTCTACCAACTGAGCTACGCCGGCCTGAGGCGGGCGTCGTCCCCGCGTGCGGCGAGCCGCAGCGCAGGTCCAACCGAGCAATCCTAGCACGGCTTCGCCGACTGACGGGCGCGTCGCCGAACCACGACGGAGCAGCGAACTCCGGGGTATCCTCGTGAGGATCTTCGGGGCGGTCGGTCGCCAGAAAGGTGAAACACAGATGACGTGTCGGTGCCTTGGGATAATCGGAGCAGTGCTGGTTCTTGCCTCCACGACGTGGGCTCAGCCGGCCGGCTGGACGCCGCCGCAGACCGGCGATGGCCGCGTGGATCTGCAGGGCGTGTGGGCGAACAACGCCGCGACGCCGCTCGAGCGGCCCGACTCGCTGGCCGACAAGGCGACCTTCACCGACGAAGAGGTGGCCGAACTGCAGGAGACGGCGCAGCGGTTATTTGGCGGCGCCGATGATGCCGCGTTCGCCGATGGAGTGTTCAATGCGGTGCTGGCCAACGTCGAGCGGAATGTCTCGCGCGACGGGGGCACCGGCAACTACAGCTCGGTCTGGATGGTCGACCGGGTGTTCGAGAACCGCACCTCGCTCATTACTGATCCGCCGGACGGGAAGGTGCCCGCCTATACGCCCGAGGCGACAGCGAGGCTCGAGGCTGAAGCCGCGTATCGGCGCGACCACCCGGCCGATAGTGCTGCGGACCGGTCACTGCAGGTGCGCTGCATCACCTACGGTATCCCCCGCGTCGGTGGGCTGGGCGCCGGCTACAACAGCTACTTCCAGATCTTCCAGACCCCTGATCACTTCGTGATGCTGGGCGAGATGATTCACGACGCCCGGGTGATCCCGATCGGCGACATGCCGCATGCGCCGGAGTCGATCCGGCAGTGGCACGGCGACTCGCGCGCGCACTGGGAGGGCGACACACTGGTGGTCGAGACGAAGAACTACTCGCCTCAGAGTCGGTATCGGGGATCGGCAGAGAACCTGCACATGATCGAGCGGTTCACGCTCGCAGGGCCCGACGATCTGCACTATGAGCTCACGCTGGCCGATGAGACGACCTGGGCGCGTCCATGGACCGCGATGGTGCCGCTGGCGCGGAGCCAGGATGCGTTGTTTGAGTATGCGTGCCACGAGGGCAATATCGGGATGGCCGGCATTCTTGGTGGCGCCCGAGCCGAGGAAGCGGCCGCCGCAGGGCGCTGAGGCAGGGCGAACGCGCCTTCGCACCCTACGGTAGGCGAACGCGTCTTCGCGCCCTAAGGCAACGCGAAGACGAACAGGTTGTTTCCGGAACTCGGCCTCAGCTCCGGGGTCAGCGCCTGGAACGCTCCGCTGGTAATCGATCGGCCGGTGCTGATCGCCACATACTGCACGCCGTCAACGGCGAAGGTGACCGGGAAGCCGGTGACCGACGAGCCGAGGTTGATCTCCCACAGCAGGTCGCCCGTCGTCTGATCGAGTGCGCGGAAACGCCCGTTCGTATCGCCACCGAAGATCAACCCGCCTCCGGTCGCCACCAGCGACGTGGTCGCCGCCCGCTGCTCGTAGGTCCAGAGCGTGACGCCCGTCTCGGCCGAGATGGCCCGCACGGTGCCGATCTGGTCGGTGCCTGGGGCCGCCTGGCCCCGCATCGCCAGGTTGTAGAGCGCCAGCCCGCCCTGGGTGGTGGCCATCATCTGCGCGCAGACGTTCCGCAGCGGGTAATACATGACGTTGGTCACCGGGCTGTAGGCGCCCGCTTCCCAGTCCTTGCCGCCGGTGGCGTGTGGGCAGGCCAGCACGTTCTGACCTTCGGCGCTGAACACCAGCTCCGAGTTCTCGGTCACCGCGCCGGTGGCTCCATCGATGTTGCTGATGACGTTCTGGGTCACTGTCGGGTTGGCCCACAGGAACTCGCCGGTTGCCCGGTCGAGGGTATAGACCAGACCGGTCTTGCCGGGGATACCCGTAACCACCTGGCGGCGCTCGCCCGGCTGCAGCCGCGGATTGATCCAGCTGACCACCTCCGGGTTAGGCGTGACCGCCGTGTCGACCAGCAGCCGCTCGAACGGGTGGTCGCGGTCCCAGT
>CAJWMX010000250.1 GCA_913043805.1 uncultured Acidobacteriota bacterium
TCGCCCGGCGGTCGAGGGGCACTCCGCGCGTGGCGAACCGGCTGCTGCGACGAGTGCGAGACTACGCGCAGGTACGGGCGGAGGGCGCGGTGACCCACGAGGTGTCGCTGGCCGCCCTGGAGCTGCTTGAGGTGGATGCGAACGGTTTCGACGAAGCCGACCGCCGACTGCTTCGCACCATCATCGACAAGTTCGGTGGAGGACCAGTCGGTCTGAACAGCATCGCGGCGGCGATTGGTGAAGAGAAAGATGCCATCGAGGACATTCACGAGCCGTTCCTCATCCAGATCGGCTTCCTCGATCGGACACCCCGCGGGCGGGTCGCCACGCCGCGGGCGTATCAGTATTTCGGTTTGCCCACCCCGGATCCGGACGGCCGACTCTGGTAGGGTGTGGGGCTGAACGTTCGACGGAAGGACCGCACGGCACATGAGTGAGAAGACAACGGTTTGGGGAGCCCCGGGGCGGACCTTGCGCCCCGTGCAGATCTCGTCGCTTGGCACCTACGTACCGAGTCGGGTATTGACCAACGATGAGCTCGAGCGGATGGTCGATACGTCGAACGAGTGGATTCTCCAGCGTACGGGTATTCGAGAACGCCACATCGCGGCTGACGACGAGGCGACGTCGGACTTGGCGATCAATGCCGCCAGCAGCGCCATATCTGGAGCCGGGCTCACGCCTGAGGACATCGGGTTCGTCGTGGTGGGGACGACGACGCCCGACCACTTCTTTCCCAGCACCGCCTGTCTCGTGCAGGACGGGATCGGCGCCAAACGCGCCTGGGGATTCGATCTCGGCGCCGCCTGCTCCGGCTTCACCTACGCGGTCACCACGGCCGCGCACATCGTGGCGAGCGGGGCACAGGACCACGCGCTGGCGATCGGGGCGGACGTGATGTCACGCATCGTCGACTACCAGGACCGCACGACGTGCGTCATCTTTGGCGACGGCGCCGGGGCCGTGGTCGTGTCGGCCGCCGATGACCCCGAGCTTCGCATCATCGACTTCACCCACGAGATCGATGGCAGCGGAGGGCCGGCGCTGCGGATGCCGGGCGGCGGTAGCCGTCAGCCCGCATCGCACGAGACCGTCGACGAGCGGCTGCACTATGTCCATCAGGACGGCGCCGCCGTCTTCAAGTTCGCGGTGCGAAACACTGGCCAGATCTGCCGCCGGCTGCTCGAACGGAACGGATTGACTGCGGCGGACCTCGATCTGTTCGTGTCCCACCAGGCCAATCGCCGGATCATCATGGCCGCCGCCGAACAGCTCGGGCTGCCGGAAGACAAGGTCGTGATCAACATCGAGCGGTTCGGCAACACGACGGGAGCCACTATCCCGCTTGCACTGGCTGACGCGCTCTCCAGTAACCGGCTCAAGAAGGGTGACTTGGTGCTCCTGGCGTCGGTCGGCGCCGGTTTCACCGTCGGCGCGATGCTGCTGCGCTGGGCGTATTAGGAGCCCCTCTGGCTCCAGGCTTCAGGCTACCGGCAGTTCCGGTTGGGTCGCGCCGGGAACTGCCTGGCAGTCCTGTTTGAAACTCGCAGGACTGCCGGCTTCAGGAGCTCCGCCAAATGCTCGTTTCCGACTTCGACTTCGAGCTCCCTCCCGAGCTAATCGCTCAGGCTCCCGCTGGGGAGCGGGAAGCCGCTCGGCTGCTGCTCCTTGACCGTTCGAGCGGCGAGCTGGGCCACCATCAGGTTTCAGATCTTCCGGATCTCCTCTCCCCGGGCGACCTACTTGTCGTGAACGACACGCGGGTCTTTCCCGCCCGTCTGCTCGGTCATCGGGTTCCTTCCGGTGGCGCGGTGGAGTGCCTCCTCCTGAAACAGCTCGACGGCGAGCGGTGGGAGGCGCTGATGCATCCGGGCCAGAAGCTCAAGGTCGGGGCGCAGGTGCGGTTCGAGGCCGACGGCGGTGTCCTCGAGGCGGAAGTCCTCGATCGACACTTCCACGGCCGTCGGACGATCCGGCTCTGGTCCGCGGCCGGTGAGTCGGTCGAAACGGTCGTGGAGCGGATCGGGCATGTCCCGCTGCCGCCGTATATCCGGCGGCCGGACGTGGGCCTGGACCGCGAGCGGTATCAGACGGTGTATGCGACCGAGACCGGTTCGGTGGCGGCCCCGACCGCCGGCTTGCACCTGACCGAGCCGCTGCTGGAGCGTCTGGCGGAACGCGGTGTCGAGACCGCCCGGGTCACATTGCATGTGGGTTACGGCACGTTCCAGCCCATTCGCGGGGACGACGTGGAGGACCACCGGGTCGAAGCCGAGCCCTACGAGGTGCCGGCCGCCACCGCCGTCGCCGTGAATCGGGCCCTGTCGGAGGGGCGCCGGGTGGTGGCGGTGGGGACTACGACGACCCGGACGCTCGAGACCGCGGTGTCGTCCGACGACCGCCAGGTCCGGGCCGGGACAGGCGTCAGCGATCTGTATCTCCATCCCGGCGCTTCTTTCCGGGTGCTGGGCGGGCTGCTCACCAACTTTCATCTGCCCCGGTCGTCGCTGTTGCTGTTGGTCGCCGCGTTCGCCGGTCGCGATCGCGTGCTGGACGCCTACTCGGAGGCGGTCAGGCAAGGCTATCGCTTCTACTCATACGGCGACGCCATGCTCATCCTCTAGGAGATGGGGTCGGCGCGCCTGGCGGCCTGCTACAATACTCCTCTTGGCCCTGCGGTGGCGCCCCAATCAGGGTGGCCGACGGTCAAGTCTCGCCGGTGTAGCTCAGTTGGTTAGAGCACGCGGCTCATATCCGCGGCGTCCGGGGTTCAAGTCCCTGCACCGGCACCATTTATCTCCCCTCAGGCGGTCGCCCGCGCGGCATGCGCCGGGCGGCCGTCCCCGGTAGCGTCGGTCGAGCCGACAGGTGCAGATGCATCCACTCGCAGAGCGGGTCTCGGACGCGCTGGCACGGGGGGGTCTCGTCCCCGATGGCGAGGCCGTGCTCGCCGCCGTCTCGGGTGGTGGCGACTCAGTGGCCCTGCTCCACCTGCTGTCCGAACTGGCCGGCGCGGGCCAGTTTCCGTTGGCCGGAGTCGTACATGTCAACCACGGTCTGCGGGGGAGCGAGGCGGACGGCGACGAACAGTTTTGCCGCGAGCTTGCCACCCGTTTCGACACGCCGTGTATCGTCCACCGCGAGGCGGTTGCCGACTGGGCTCGTCGGACGGGGATGTCGATCGAGCGGGCAGGGCACGAGGTTCGGCACCGCGTGTTCGCGTGGGCGTTGGAGGAGACGGGCGCGGCTCGTGTCGCGGTTGGACACACGATGGACGACCAGGCGGAGACGGTGCTGCTGCGGACGCTACGTGGGGCAGGAGCCACGGGTCTCAGCGGGATGCACCCGCGGACAGGGTCGGTGATCCGGCCGCTGCTCGACATCCGACGGGTCGAGCTCCGGGAGTATCTTGAGGCCGTGGGAGCCTCGTTCCGCGAGGATGCGTCGAATCAGGATCGCTCGGTGCCGCGGAATCGCGTGCGTCACGAACTTCTGCCGGAGCTGCGCGGTTACTCCCCACGCATCGTCGAGACTCTGGCTCGCGAGGCGGAGATCCTCCGGAAAGACGAAGACTATCTTGCGACTCGCGCAAACGAACTGGCCCGAACCCTCGTCAAAAGAGATGAGGGGACGGTTCTCCTCGATCGGGCGGGACTGAGCGGCGCCCACCCCGCGCTCGCTCGCAGGGTGGTGCGCGATGCACTCGCTCACGCCTCGCCGCAGCCGCCGGGGTTCGAGCAGGTCGAGCGGGTCAGAGGGCTCGTCGAGGGGCGTGCAGAGGCGATCGACCTTCCCGGATGCCGGGCCGAAACCGATGGCCGTCATTTGCGGTTGACGCCGCGGCGCTCGAACGACGCCGTGGAGCCGGTCGCCGAGTTTGCCTATCGCCTCGACGTGCCCGGGGTGGTCGCCGTCCGTGAGCTCGGGATTTCGGTGGGGGCCGAGCTGGTCGATGCGAGCCAGGGGGGGCACGTGGGACGGAGCGCCGACTCATTGGTGGCGGCGGTGCGGGCGGACGTCGGGAGGGTCCTGACCGTGAGGAATCGGCGGCCGGGAGATCGGTTCCGGCCCCTCGGGCTCGGTGGGCACCGGAAGAAGCTGCAGGATCTGTTCGTGGACCGGAAAGTGGAGCGGGCCGAGCGAGCAAGGGTTCCGCTTGTGGTCGATGCCAGCGACCGCATCATGTGGGTGGCTGGACACGGGATTGGCCATGACTTTCGGATCACGAGTGATGCGGCAAGCGTGATAATCTTAAAGGTCAGTCCTTTGGGGGAAGTTTTGTGAACTCGACGACGCGAAGCCTCTTGTTCTGGATGGTCCTGGTGGTCGTGGTGTTCCTGATCTGGAACCTCTCGTCCCAGTTCCAGACCGGGGATACTCCCGTCAGTTTCAGTGAGTTCGTCCGCTGGGTGAATACCGGGCAGGTCGATCGGGTCGAGCTGACCGGCAACGAGATCGTTGGCACTTCGTCGAGCGGCGAGCAGTTCCGCACCTATGCGCCCCCGCAGTACGAAGGCCTGGCGAACCTGCTGATCGACCGCGACGTCGTGGTCGAGGCGAAGGAGGCCGCGGCCAGTCCGTGGGCCACCTTGCTCTACTCGTGGGCGCCAATTCTGCTCATTATCGGGTTCTGGGTCTTCTTCATGCGACAGGTCCAGAGCGGGGGCAACAAGGCGCTCTCGTTCGGAAAGAGTCGGGCCAAGCTGTCCTCGAGTGCGCAGAAGAAGGTCACATTCAAGGACGTGGCCGGAGTCGACGAGCCGAAGGACGAGCTGCAGGAGATCATCGAGTTTCTCCGCGAGCCCCAGAAGTTCCAGAAACTCGGCGGCCGCATTCCCAAGGGCGTCCTGCTGATGGGCCCTCCGGGAACCGGCAAGACACTGCTGGCTCGAGCGGTGGCCGGCGAGGCCAACGTCCCGTTCTTCTCGATCAGTGGGTCGGATTTCGTCGAGATGTTCGTCGGGGTGGGCGCTTCCCGTGTTCGCGACCTTTTTGAACAGGGTAAGAAGAACGCACCGTGCATCGTCTTCATCGACGAGATCGACGCGGTCGGCCGCCATCGCGGCGCCGGCCTCGGCGGCGGTCATGACGAGCGGGAGCAGACCTTGAATCAGCTCCTCGTCGAGATGGATGGTTTCGAGTCGAACGAG
>CAJWMX010000251.1 GCA_913043805.1 uncultured Acidobacteriota bacterium
TGGCCGGGGCGGCCCTGTCGGCCGGTTCGGCGCCCGGGAAGCTCGACCGAGCCACCAAACCGTCTGTCCGTTCAGTGTAGTCGACCTGACTGGTGAGGTGGGAGGGCGGCAGCCGCGCTACAATGGGGTATCGAGTGTGAGGAGGTTATATGCGCAGTCGGATAGCGATTGGTGTCGGTGGGTTGGCCCTCGTGTGTGTGGCGTCGACAGCGGCGGCACAGT
The DNA here is from genome assembly GCA_913043805.1 of uncultured Acidobacteriota bacterium. Taxonomy (GTDB): domain Bacteria; phylum Acidobacteriota; class Vicinamibacteria; order Vicinamibacterales; family UBA8438; genus UBA2994. The sequence continues at coordinate 223 of CAJWMX010000251.1, forward strand.
CCAGCGATATTCCGCGGACGGCGAGCGGTCGTCCCGACCTGTCCGGGACCTTTGACGTCGGCACCCTGACGCCGATGCAGCGGCCCTCTGAGCTGGCCGACCAGATGTCGCTGACCGACGAAGAAGCAGCCGCCTTCGGCTCCGAGGCGACGGCCGCGCTCGATCGTCGCAACAACATCGTCGAGGCAGTGAACACCGAGCGGAGCGACCCGAATCGAAGCGCGCCGCCAGTGGGCGGCGACGGCTCGACCGGTGCGTCGGGCAACGTGGGTGGCTACAATACCTTCTGGATCGATCCCGGCTCGGGCATGTTCCAGATCGACGGTCAGTGGCGCACCTCCATCATCATCGACCCGCCGAATGGCCGGTATCCGCCGAGAGTCGAGCGGCCGGGGCGCGGTGGCTTCCGCGGGCGTCAGAACGACGGCACCGCCTACTGGCTCGAGGATGGGCTCGATGCGCCGGGGCCGTTTGACAACATGGAGCAGCGCCCGTTCGCCGAGCGATGCCTGATCGGTTTTGGCTCCACCGCCGGGCCGCCGATGCTGTCGGTGCTCTACAACAATCACAAGCGGATCGTGCAGAGCGAAGACACGGTCATGATCCTCACCGAGATGAACCATGACGCGCGGATTATCCGGATGAACGCTGAGCACGATCCTCCCCACGTCCAGAAGTGGCTCGGGGATTCGATCGGGTACTGGGAGGGCGACACGCTCGTGGTGGAGACCACCAACTTCACTGACCGCCCCTCGTTCACCCAGGGTACCGCGAACATGAAGGTAACCGAGCGCTTCCGCCTGGAGAGTGCCGACAAGCTGATCTACACCTTCACGGTCGAGGACCCGACGGTCTGGACGGCGCCGTTCACCGGTGAGTACGCCTGGCCGCGCACCGACGGGAAGGTGTTTGAGTATGCTTGCCACGAGGCGAACTACTCGTTCGGCGGCATCATGCGCGGCGCCCGGTTGCTCGAGGCCGAGTTCCGCGGCGAGGAGACCGGGGGAGTCGTAAACCCGACGACCCAGAGATAGCGTTGGCGTTGCCGTGAACCTCGAGCTAAGTGGCCAGCGAGCCCACCTGATGCCCCACCATCAGGTGGGTGTTTTTCCGTCTGCCCCGTGTCGCGGAGACCGGACACTGGGACTCAGCTTCAAGACAGGGAATTCCAACCTCGAGAGATGCGTCATTCGAGACACACCGTACGACGAGGAGTGACCGTCCTCCTGCTGGTCACCGCAGCAGCCAGCGCTACCGCCCAGACCTTCACCGCCGGCGTGCGCGGGAGGGTGCAGGAGCAGTCGGGGGCCGTCATTCCTGGTGTGACGGTGCTGTTGACGAACGAGGACACGAACGCGAGCCGCGAGGTCGTGTCGAACGAGCGTGGCGAATACACGTTTTCCGCGCTGCCACCGGGCACCTACGAGATCCGCGCGTCGCTGCCTGGATTCGGGGAGTTCGAGCGCCGTGGCATCCGTGTCGAGACCCAGCAGTTCCTCACCCTCGACATCGATCTGGCGGTGGGCGGGGTCGAGGAGACCATCACCGTCAGTGCGGCCACCACCCCCGTCCTCGAGACGTCGAACGCCTCGATTGGTGCCGTGCTTCCGGCCGAGGATCTCAACACGCTCCCGTCGGTGGCGCGCAACGCCTACATGATGTCGGTCGTGGTCCCAACGGCCATCTCATCTGGCAACCAGGTGTTCACGCGGCTCCAGGATCTCAACAATCCGTCGCTGGTGTCGCTGGGCGGTGGCGCGCGCCGCGCGAACAACTATCTGGTCGATGGGGTCTCGCACACCGACCTCGTCAACCGCCCATCGGTGAACCCGTCGTTCGAGGCTATCGACAGCGTCAACGTGCAGGTGCACACCTACGACGCGGAGATGGGCCGGACCGGTGGCGGTACCTACAACGTCACCTATCGGGCGGGTGGCAACAGGTATGAAGGCAGTGCCTTCTATCAGATACGTCCGAGCGAGCTGGCCGCGAACAGCTTCTTCGGCGAACGCGCCGGCCTACCGAAAGCCGACAGCTACTTTCACAACAGCGGCGGCGGCTTCGGTGGTCCCGTCGTCGAGGACCGCACGTTTTTCTGGTTCTCGCTGGAGGGCTACCGGTCGCTCGATTCGCGGAGCAGCACGATCCGGGTGCCCACCGCTCTGGAGCGCGCTGGGGACTTCTCGCGGAGCGTCAACGCCAACGGTCAGCCCGTCGTCATCTACGACCCGCTCACAACCCGGGTCGACCCCCTCACCGGCCTGCTGGTGCGCGACCCGTTTCCCGGCAACCGGATTCCGGCGAACCGGCTCGACCCGGTGGCCCAGAACATCCTGAACTTCTACCCACTGCCGACGCGCGACGTGAGCGACGGCCGGGCGAATCTTGGCAGCACGGCGGATCAGACCGGCTTCGCGGCGATGGGCAGCCTCAAGCTCACGCACAGATTCACCGACCGCGTCTCGCTCTCGGGTCTGTATGTGACGAACAAGACATCGCGGACCAACGAGAACTTCTGGGAGCGAGGGCAAGGGCCGAACCGGTTCGCGGACCCGCGGGACGGCACCGTCGACCGGAGCTTGCACCTCGTGGCGCTCAACAACACTTGGGTGCTGGGCAACAACTCGGTCGGAACCCTGCGCTACGGGTACACGCGCCTGCAGGATGACGCGTCGACCACCATCGCCTTCGACCCGGCTGAGCTGGGATTCGCCCAGACGTTTCTCGACGCCACGCAGATCAGCAAGTTCCCCGTCGGGTCGATTGCCGACTACGAAGGCTTCGGCGCCGTGGATCCGACGAACCGGGTCTGGAACTCGTGGAGCGTCAACGGCAACCTCTCACGCCTGGTCGGAGCGCACAGCCTGAAGGTCGGATTCGACTACCGGCGCCTGTGGGTCGATACGCAGTCGTTCACCGGCGGGTCTGGCTCTCTCCGATTCGATCGCTTCTACACGTCGGCCAACCCGCTGGCCAACGGCACGGCCACCTCAGGCAACGCGCTCGCCAGTTTTCTGCTGGGCTATCCGTCGGGCGATCCCGGCAATCAAAGCCAGGTCACCATCTCGACCCCGGTCAATGCCTTTGTGAACTACTACGGCGCCTACGTGCAGGACGACTTTCGGGTCAGTCCTCGTCTGACGGTGAACTACGGTGTGCGATTCGAGCACGAAGACGGCCTGCGCGAGCGAGAGAACCGGTTCACGGTGGGCTTCGATCGGACGCTGAATCCTGGCGGCGAGCTCGGCGACGTGATGGTGAACGGCGCGCCGGTCCGGGGCGGCCTCGTGTTTGCTGGCCAGAACGGCGCGAACACCTACCAAGGTGATCCCCCCGGGGTGAAGGTCGGGCCCCGATTCGGCGCCGCCTATTCGCTCACGCCCGACACCGTGGTGCGGGGCGGCTACGGGATCTACTGGACGCCGTGGAACTACCAGCCGGTCAGGGGGGTCAACTATGGCCAGGTCGGCTATGTGGCCCAGACGTTCATTAATCAGGGGCAGTTCGTCCCGTCCACCACGCTCACCAACCCGTTCCCGAACGGCGCCGCGCGTCCGGCCGGGAACGCGCTGGGACCGCTGACCGGAGTAGGTGGCCAGATCGAGTTCGTCGACCAGGACAAGGGCGCGCCCTGGGTCCAGCAGTACTCGGTTGATCTGCAGCGCGATCTCGGGCGCGGCGGCGTCGCGGTGGGGGTCGAATACGTTGGCGCGACCGGCCGCAGCCTGGGGCTGGGCGGTTCCCGGGACGGCGTCGTGAACATCAACCAGCTGTCGCCGCAATACCTCTCACTCGGCCCGGCGCTGCTCGAAGAAGTGCCGAACCCCTTCTACGGACTTCCGACCGGCCAGGGGTTCGCCGTCGACAGCCCCACGGTGCAGCAGCGGCAGCTGCTGCGGCCGTTCCCGCAGTTTGGCGACATCCTGATGCGCCAGCACACGGCGGGGCGGAGCCAGTATCACGCGCTGGTGCTCAAGGCCGACAAGCGGCTCTCGAACGGCTGGGGCGCTCGCGTGAGCTATACCTACAGCCGGCTCATGGACAACCAGTTCGGTGAAACGAACTTCCTGCAGCCGAACACACCCGAGGCCTTGAACGCGTACGACCTCGATGCCGAGTACTCGCTCGGTCTGCTCGATGTTCCGCACAAACTGATGATCGCGCCGATCGTGGAGCTGCCTTTTGGCGAAGGCAAGCGCTGGGCCACGCAGGGGCTCGGCCGGACGCTGCTCGGCGGCTGGACGGCGTCGGCGATCATCGGCTTCGAGAGCGGGTTCCCCGTGGCGCTCACCTCGGACACCAACAACACCAACCTGTTTACCAGGACCCAGCGACCGAATCCGGCCGGAGCGGTGCCGGCGACCGACGGTGGCCGCGGGGCGCGGATCACCGGCCAGTGGCTGACCCCCGACGCCTACGCCGTTCCCCCCGCGTTCACGCTGGGCACGGCGCCGCGGGTCGATGGCCGTGCTCGGGGACCACATCGCAACAACGTGGACCTGTCGGTGGCGAGAAGCGTCAGCCTAGGCGACGACATGGTCGGTCAGTTTCGTCTCGAGGTGATCAATCTCATGAACACCGTCAAGACGATTGGGCCGATTCACACCGTCGGCAGCGCAGGCTTCGGCCAGATCCGTTTCCAGTCCGGCTTCATGCGCCTCACGCAGATGATGTTTCGGGTGACCTTCTGACGCGGGCCCTGCAACCAGGCAGGTGACCGACGAGGCAACACCGCCACGTACCCGCGTCGGCGAGAAACCTAGCCGTCGAGCGGCTGGTGGAAGTAGCAGCAGAGCCCGTCCGGCGCCACGACGAAGAACACCTGAAAGCGCTTCCCGGCGCGTTCGTCCACCCGCCAGTTCGCGGTCGAGATGCCGCGTGACTCCAGTTCGGCTCGCGCCTTGTGG
>CAJWMX010000252.1 GCA_913043805.1 uncultured Acidobacteriota bacterium
CCATCCCGGGCGAGCTGGCCCGGGTCACGGGTCTGTCTCGACCCGATGCCGGACTCGGCAACCGCGCCCTGGTCACCGAAGGCTACGCGGTGTCGCCCGAACGCGGCGTCTACCACCTCACCACGCCGCTCGACTCGATTGACTAGCAGCCCGTGGTGAAACCCCGCGTCGCACCGAGAACGGTGCTGGGAACGCGTGACAAGGCGAGACGAGGGAGCAAATAGGCCATTTTCGACTAAGGAGTAACGCAGTCCACACGTGATTCAGCGCCGTTCGAATGCAGCGGGGCTTTCACCACGGGCTGCTAGGACACACCGATGCAAGCACTGCTCGTCAGCAACTCGACCAACCACGACGAGGGCTACCTCGACCATTGCATGCCCGCCATGCTCGAGCTGATCGGCGAGCGGCGGCGCCTGGCCTTCGTGCCCTTCGCGCTGTTCGACCGAGAGGGCTATGCCGCGCGTGCCGCGGACCGTTTCGGCCGAGAAGGTCTCGAGGTGCGGGCGGTTACTGCCGACACGACCGGACACGACACGCTGCGGTGGGCCGAGGCGGTCTTCGTCGGCGGCGGCAACACCTTCAGGCTCCTCAAGACCGTGCAGGAGCACGACCTGCTGACCACGCTTCGACAGCGCAGCCGAGACGGTCTCGTCTACATGGGCGCGAGCGCCGGCGCCAACCTCGCCTGCCCGACGATCAGAACGACCAACGACATGCCGATCGTGCAGCCCGTGTCGTTCGACGCGTTGGGACTGGTACCGTTCCAGATCAACCCGCACTACCTCAATCCGCCCACCGGCTCCACGCACATGGGCGAAACCCGGGAGCAACGGCTGACGGAGTTCCTGGAAGAGAACCCCACGGTCGTCGTGGGGCTGAGGGAGGGGTCGTGGATCAAAGTCGCTGGTGCGGCGGCCACGCTCGGCGGCCTCCGTCCGGCCCTGGTCCTGAAACGAGAAACGGCCCCGGAGGAGCGCTCCCCCGGGGCCGATCTGTCCGATCTGCTCTAAGCCTCGCGTGCCCTGCCGCTACTGGCCTCCGTCGGCTTCAGCGTCCCTCGCGCGGGCCCCACTGAGGATGTTGGTCATCCCGTAGTTGCCCTCGTTGCACGAATACTCGACCAGCTCGTACTGGCTCGGGTCGAGATCCCAGCGGAACATGCCGGTCCAAGGCCGCGTCCACACGTTGGGGTCGTCGACCGTGAACCGGTACTCGAGCACCCCGGGCGCGACCCGGGTGTACCGCTCGGTCAGCGTCAGGTTCTCGGTGGTGCCACGGAACGAGGCGCCGCCGTTGAAGTTCGTGGTCTCGACGACCAGGGTATTGCCCTCCCAGCGTCCACGTGCGCTGCCCTGATAGGACGAAATCCCGTCGCTCAGCGGCGGCTGCGGCGTCGTCGGCACGACGCGCGTTTCGTGAATCATCTCCCGCTGAATCGCCACATACCCCGGCCCCTGCACGATCTGCAGGCCGTTGTTGTAGCCACCTGGGGTAGGAATCAACCCGCGGGTGATGCAGCGCACCCACGGCGACAAATCTTCCGGACCGCCCGGGGTCACCGCTCGCCGCGGCGCCCGTTCATCGCCGGCCAAGGCACGCGCCGGAGCGGCGACGCGCTCAGGCAGACGCCCGTTGGGCGGATCGATCACCATGGCCACCTGGGTGGAGACGGCCGAGCCGTACTCGAGCGTCGTGTCGCGCCACTCACGCTCATAGCCCCAGATGCCGCCCAGCAACCGCCCTTCGTGACGCGCAATCGCCTCCTCGGCGGTAACTTCGCCATCGGCGCCCTCAGGACGCTCGAACGGAATACCCACTGCCGAGCTGCTGGTCCAGATGCCCTGGAGGTCAGGCTCGCCCCACGGCGTCTGCGGCGCATCGAAGGAGTCGAGCTCTGTTGTGAGGATGGTGGAGCCGATGTTGGTCTCCGCGCCCGCGAACCCGGGCTCGACCACCGCGACCCGCACGCGATCCGGACCATACAGAAACGCCCGACGCGCCGAGGTGCGACCGCCCTCCGGCACCGCCGGCTCGGTCTCGAACCCGACGTTCTGACCGCGAAGCTCGGCGACGGCGTCGTCCATCGGGTCCACTGAGAACCCGATGTGGTCGATGGCGCGCTCGATGGTCGTGCCCGGCTCGCCCTCGGGGTTCAGCGCCGCGAGAAACCAGACATCACCGAACTTCACGGCGTCCAGGCGGCCCTTCAGGCTGGCGGCCTGTCCGCCCATCTGGTCGCGATACCACGCCAGGGTCGCTGCCGGATCGGCCGCGCTCAGCTGGACATGGTGAAAGCCGGTGGTCTCGGGGTCTTCGACCAGCTGGATCCGGGTGCCCCAGGGGTCGAATACGAATGCCACCTTGTAGAGCCCCGGCTCCTCGCGCCAGGTCGAGCCGTCGTCGTTGCGCTGCAGGCGGACGCCCGATCCTCGCACGCCCACTGCCTCGAGCTCGGCCATCCGAGCGGGCAAGTCCGGCACGGAGAACCCGAGGTGGTCGATGCCCGTCCCCTGGCTACTCCCAGTTGTGGTCTGGGGCACGAAGATCACCTCGGTGCCGAAACAGTCGACCGCGTCATTGCGGTCGACCACCGCCTCGCATCCCATGTGTCTGGTGTACCAGCTCACCGCCTGCAACGGGCTCGCGGTGGTGATGGCCACGTAGTGAAAATCGGCAGCCGCCGCGGGGAGGGGCGTGGCCAGCCAGGCCAATGCCAGCGCCACTACTAGGTGCTTCCGACTCATGAGGGCAATCTCCTTGGTTCCTCGACGTTTCCCTTATTATCGCTCACCCAGGCAGGCTGTGCACTCCTCGGGTGACAGCTCGGATTCGCATAGCACCCGCAAGGCCGCCAGCGGTGCCCCGGGCCGGCTCGCGAGAAAACTCTGACACGCCTGGCTCCGCGGCTCGACATCGCCGGCCGCGGACGCGAACGCCGCGAGCGGCACCTGACATGCCCGCTCGACGTTCTGCACGGCGCCGGCCAGCCCCGCCAGCCCTTCGCGCGCCGACACGAGCGCCTCCGAGAACTACACCTCGAAGGACTGGGCCGACAACTGGGCGCTGCTGCAATCCAGCTGCGCCGGTAGCCCTCCACCGCCACCGCCACCGCCAACGCGCTCACGGTCGCGCGTGGACCGCCCGACCTCCTCCTGGCATCGGATGAACTCGTCGCGCCGACTCACCAGCCCAGCCCGCATCGTTTCGAGCGAACTGGACTGTTCGTGAACTGTCGCCGCGGCGGTTTCCAGGCCCTCCAGGGCGGAGGTGCACTGTGCCAGTTGCGCCGACGCCGGCACGGCGAGGGCCCACCCGCATACCGTCAGCAGACCGAGGCGAAGTACGCGCTCCATGCTCCCTCCCATGACCACCTGGTGTCCCAGCGTGGCCGCACTGTACCGGCGTCGCACGTCGCTACGGAGTGAGATAGTCCGCACCGGTCAAGCTTTCGAGCGTCGACGTCTGCCAGACCTCGAGCGCCTCGCGAAGCCGCTCGACGGTCGCCGGCTCCCGCGAGGCCAGGTTAGTGGTCTCCGCCGGGTCGTCGACTAGGTTGAACAGCTCGATTCCGGTCTCCCGGGTCCCATCGACGACGAGCTTGTAGTCGTTGTCCATCACGACCCGGGCCCCGGCCCGATCGCGCGGGTCGACCCACGGATGGTGGAAGTTGCGGAACACCCGGGTGGAAATGCCGTCCATCAGCTTCACCAGCGGGGTCGTGCCCTCTTGCAGAGCCGGCTCGATGTAGGGCGCCCCCTCACGGCCCTGGTAGCCGGCAACGTCGAAGCTCCAGAAGAAGATCGGCGTCGGACGACGGGTCATCTCGCCGTCGAGCAAGGAGGTTAGATCGATGCCGTCGAGCGGTCGCGTGGGCAGCGGCTGTCCGGCCAGCGCCGCCAGCGTGGGCAGGATGTCGCTGGTGACCACCGGCACGCCGGTGACCCGCCCCTCGGGAATCCGGGCCGGCCACTCGAGCACTCCCGGCACCCGCACGCCACCTTCGTACATGGTCCCCTTGCGCCCCCGGTGCGACATGTCGGCGACGCCGCTGGGCGGGGTCCCGTTGTCGCCCTTGTACCAGACGAGCGTGTCGTCACGCACGCCGGCCGCGTCGAGATGGGCGCGCAGGCGCCCGATGGCCCGGTCTATCGCCGTGATCTCGGCGTAGCGCTCCCGCAGCACGTCCCGGAGAGGCCGCTCGGTCGGGAGCCCGGTCTCGTTCGAGGTCAGGGTCACCGTCCGCTCGGCGTAACGGGCCGGCAGGTCGTCGTAGAGCGCCAGGTCGCGCGCCAGGGCACTGTAGGGCTCGTGCGGCGAACCGAACCACACCACGACGAAGAACGGTCGGTCATCGGCCACCGCTCGTTCGATGAAGCGGCTCGCCTCGTCCACCAGGATCTCGGAGCTCTCGCCATCGAACCGGGTTGGCGGACCGCCGTTGCGCGACAAGGTCGGGTGCAGCTCGAAGAAGTTGTCGTGCGAGAGCCACTCGTCAAACCCGAGCGCGCCCGGACTCGTGGGCGAGTCGGCCTTGACCGGTCCCACGTGCCATTTCCCGAAATGGCCAGTGGCGTAGCCGGCCGCGCCGAGCAGCTGGGCTACGGAGATCTCTTCAGGCCGGATCGACCAGTTCGGCGCGAACGTCCCATAGCGGTTCGGGTGCCGACCGGTGAGCACGCTGCCACGGGTCGGCGAGCACGACGGATGCCCCGCATAGAAGCGATCGAACCGCAGACCGCTCTCGGCCATCCGATCCAAGGTCGGCGTCCGCAGGAACTCGTGACCGTTGTAACCAGTCTCCTCCCACCCGTGGTCGTCGCCCATCAACAGGACGACGTTGGGGGGGCGCGACGGTTGGGCCTGGGCCGCGAGCGGTCCCACCGCCAGGACGACCAGCCAGGTCAACAGCTGTCTGGAACTCGACATCAGCCACCTCACGTGAATGTCGCCATTAGACCATGGCCCGCGGTTCCTCGTCTTGAGGCGCCCGGGACTTTACGGTAGGGTGCGACACATCGACTTCCCGCTCCGTGCCGCCCCGGCGGCGCGGGCCAGACACAGGAGGGTCAGGATGCATCCCCTGAAGCGCATCGCGGTACTGTCGGCCGCCCTCGTCCTG
>CAJWMX010000253.1 GCA_913043805.1 uncultured Acidobacteriota bacterium
GGTGGCTACTGCCCGGCTTCCTCGATGCGCGAGCCGGCCAGCATGTTGGTCAGCCCGTAGTTGCCCTCGTGACAGGCGTACTCGAACATCGGTCCGGTGCTCTGGGTCATCGGCAGCGAGCCGCCCCAGGAGCGGGTCCAGGTCTTCGGGTCGGTCACGATGAACTCGTAGCCCAGGACGCCGTCGGCACGCGGGGTGAACCGTTCCACCACGTGCAGCTCCTGGCTGAGGTTCGGCGTGAAGTTCCTGATGAACGCATGCTCGTTGAAATGGGTGGTTTCCACCACGAGCGTGTCGCCTTCCCAGCGGCCGCGTGAGTCGCCCGCATACTGCCGGATGGACTCCGGGATGTTCGGGCGACCGTCGAGCGGTATGAACCGGGTGTCGTGGATGTGTTCCTGGACGATGGCCACCCAGTCGGGCGTCTGGAAGATCTGGTAGTTGTTGTTGTACGCGGTCGGGAACGACGGCACGCCGCGATACCAGATACAGCGGTCTCCGAGATCGAGCTGGTCGTAATGGGCCAGGGGCCGGCGGCCGCCTCTGGCGTCGGCCCGAACCTGCGCCGCATCGGACTCCATCCAGTGTCTGACCTCGGGCGTCACCTCCGGCAGCCGGCCGTTCGGCGGGTCGGTGATCACCGAGCTGCGTCGGTCGGCCACGACCGCCGTGCCTCGTTCCATCCAGAAGTTGTTGTAGGAGCCGGGCGCTCCGTCCACGCCCCGGTCGACGTTGCCACCCACCTCGGTCCTCAGCGCGCCACGCGCCGCCAGCTCGGCGTCGATGTCCACGCGCCGCTGCGCGGCGGCGGCCGCCTCTTCTTCGGTGATGTATTCCTGCGTGCCCAGCGCTTCTGGTCGCTGGAACGGGGTCAAAGTGCCGTTGTTCCAGACGCCGCGCAGATCCGGGTCGCCCCACTTGGTCCGAGGGGTGGACTGGGCGGTCGCCGGCGCCGGAATCAACAGCGCGCCAAGCGCCAGGGTTGCGATAGCGCCGGTTGCCTGTTTGAACATCACACCTCCTCCGTCCTAGCCCGCCATCAGCGCGCCGACGACGGCCAGCAGCACCGACACCTGGATCCCGACCAGCCACACGAACTGGCTCGACAGCTTGGCCTAGAGCTCGTCTCGCACGCGGTCGACCTTCGCGTCGACGGTATCGATGCGACCCGACACGGCGTCGATCCGTCCCACGAGGTCATCCCGGAACCGCTCGATCTTCTGGTCGAGGCCGTCCATTCGGCCTGACAGATCTACCCGGATTCGATCTTCTGGTCGAGTCCGTCGATCCGGTGGTCGATGCGGACGAACCCTTCACCAAGGTCGGTCAACGACCGTCCATGTTCTTCCACCCGGCCCTCCAGGTAGGCCACTCGTTCCTCGAATGTCGGCATCCAGATTTCCTCCAGCGGATGCCCGGTGCCAGGATGGCCCCATTGTAGTTTCGAGCGTCCGCTACGGGAACCAGTTGCAGCATTGGCGGCCGGTATATTCCGTGGACCGCTTGGTCTAAACGATGCTTGCCCCCGGCTCCACGCTCGGGCCGTACGAGGTCACCGCCAAGATTGGCGAGGGCGGCATGGGAGAAGTGTTCCGTGCACGGGACACGACCCTCGACCGTGACGTGGCGCTCAAGGTGCTGCCCGAGGCGTTCGCCGAAGACCCGGATCGTCTGGCGCGATTCGAGCGCGAGGCGAAGGTCCTGGCCTCGCTCAACCATCCCAACATCGGCGCCATCCACGGGTTTGAGACCGCGGGCGATGTCCGTGCCCTGGTCTCCGGCGACTGTCTTCGCGGTGACCGAGCAGTTCAGGTTGCCACGGCTCAACATGATCTCGCCCGACGGGCTCCAGCTGCTCTTTCTTAGACGCCCGACTGAACAAGGTGGCCGCCAGCTCTGGGTGCGGTCGCTCGACAGTCTCGAGGCCCGCCCGGTGCCCGGTTCCGGCGGAGTGCGCGCAAGTACATTGGCAGCGGTCTGGTCGCCTGATTCCAGCTCCGTGCTGTTCACGACGCTGGATGGTGGCCTGCATCGCGTGGATCTCGAGGCCGGGCAGTCAACAACCCTGGTGGAGCCTGAGGGCGGGCGCTTCTATTTGGGCGCCTGGGGGGGCGACGGCACGATCCTGTACGGACGGAGTGGACTGCAAGGGGACGAGAACGGCGTCTGGATGGTCCAGGGTTCGGGCGCTGTGCCGTCTCAGCTTACCCGGGCGGTGCCAGGTTCGTTCCACTTTCCGACGGCGTTGCTTCCCGATGGTCGGCAGTCCCTCTACGTCGAAGGCGACGAAGTCCTGGGCCGCCCGACCGGTGTGGTCCGGCTCGGTTCGCTCGGCTTGCACCCCGGCGAGCAGGATCCGTCTGTGCTTCTGGAGACAGAGTCGCCCGTGAGCTTCGTGCCGGGTCCATCCGGCGCAGAGACCGGTCACGTCGTGTTCGAGCGGAACGGACGGCTGCTGGCACGCGCCTTCGACACGGTGGAAGCGAGATTGGGCGATCAATCGATACAGCTCGCCCAAGACGTGGGCTACTTCGCGGTCGCGGCGTCGGGTGCGCTGTCCTATATTGCCGGCGGTGACGACAGCGGCGTCCGGTCGCGGCTGGTTCGGTACGATCGCGCCGGCCGGGAGCGTCTGCTACGCGACGTCCGTGCCGCGCATTTCCACCCGCTGCCGGAGAAGAAGCAGCAACTGCTCAGCGGCCGCCTGAGCCTGGGCCTGGACCCGATTGAAAGCGAGGAGAGCGCCGGCGCGCCGCGCGGCCTAAAGCCGCCGGTCGCCGGTCGGGACGGCCGCACCGGCGACCTTACGGGCATTCGGCGGCTGGCGGTTCCCGGTCGAATGCCTGGGTCCCCAAAGCCCAAAGCCCAAAGCCCAAAGCCCAAAGCCCAAAGCCCAAAGCCCGGGGAGACGTCTCAGCCGTTGAGCCGGTCGAGCCCACCCGTCAGATCGATGTAGTCGCCGCGCTGCCCGCGGACGTGCGTGAGGCCGACGTGGTCGACGTCGAGGCCCATCGCCTGGGCGATGCTCACGAGGAGCTTCTGATGGGGGAGGCCGGACATCCGGCTGACCCCTTCGGCCAGCACCTGCGCCGGGACGCGCATCTCGGCTGGGGTGTCATGCGGCCAGTAGAGATACCTGCCGGTATCGAACGCCCACGACCCACCGATGAGCACCGGGGTGTAGTGACGGTAGCCGTGCCACCCGTCGCCCAGCTCCGACCCCCACACGATCAGCGTGTTGTCCATCACCGACCGGCCGTCGACGTCGGGCACGTTCTCGAGCGTCGAGACGAGTCGGGCGATCTGCTGCGCATGGTGCGCGGCATAGTCGGTCATCGCGCCGTACTTCGCCTCGTCGTCGTAGATGTAGTGGGCGATCCCCTTGTGCACCTTGTCGCTGATGTGGTCGGCGCCAAACTCGGCGGTCGGCATCTCGCCCAGCGACAGCGCCACCACCCGGGTGATGTCACACCCGAAGGCGGCGCCGATGATGTCGGTGAACGCATCGAACCGCTGGTCGTATTGCGCGAACGCGGCCGCCGGTCGCGCCGGGGCATCGCACGACAGCGTGGCGAGCCCCTCCAGCCGATGGCCCAGCCGTTCCACCAAACTGAAGTGCGAGTCGAGCCGATCGCGGCCGCTGGCGTCCAGATTTGAAGCCAGCTCTTTGTATTCGGCCTGAGCGAAGTCGAGCGTGGAGCGTCGGCGAGTGCCTACGGCGTCGCCCGATGAGGCCGGACCGAAGACCCGTTCCCAGGCCGCGAGCGGGGTGTTTTCCGACGGCAGCCGCACACCGTGCGGGCTGTAGGAGATCGGGCGGCCCGCTTCGAGCGCGGCGTCGACCGAGAGCTCGAGCGACGGCAGCCGGTCGGCTCGGGCAATGTGGCCCGCGACCAGGTGGTCGATCGAGGCTGACGTCGACCGCGTGTCGCGGGCCGAGAAGTTTGCGTTGTTTCCGGTCCAGGCATGGACCCAGCCGCGGTCGTGCCGGTTTCCGCCGGCGTCGAGCTCGGCGGTGGCCAGCGACAGACCATCGAGCGCCAGCACGCGACGGCGATGCTCGTAGAGCGGCGCCAGCGGCTGGCTGAACTCGTCCCGGCTCATCGAGGCGAGATCGACCGACCAGGGTTCGTCATCGACGAGTTCCTCGGGACGGATCCGCCAGGTGGCGTAGGGCCAGCCGTGACAGTGGCTCACCACGACCAGGCGTTTTGGCGCCTCGCCGGTCTGGGTGAAGGCCTGAAGCGGGTTCCGGGGCAGGCTGGCGCCGAGGACGCTCAAACCAGCCAGCTGCAGCACTCGTCGGCGCGGGACGATCATCGATGGTCTCCCGTGGGTCTGCTCCGGAACAGTTCGCTGCCGGCGATGGAAACCAGCAGCTCGTGGATCGAGTCGTCGTCGCGGAACCGCTCCTGCAGCGGCGCCAGACCCGGGTCGCGGGCGTCGAGCTGGGTGCCGAGCGCGTAACGCGTCCAGTGCATCGCGTAGCAGTCACGCGCGCGGTCGCTTTCGGCGAGCTGGTGCACGAAGTCGATGCCGTCGGTGAACGTCAGCTGTTCGCCGCCAGACAGGGCCAGTGACCCGCTGGCGTCGACCGGCTGGCCGTTGTCGGTGGCGCGCCACTTTCCGATCGCGTCGTAGTGCTCGAAGGCGAACCCTGGCGGATTGATCATCCGGTGGCAGGTCGTGCAGGTGGCCGGGCTGGTAGCGGTGGCGGTCCGTTCCCGGTTGGTGCTCTCGACCGTCAGCGTGTCCGGAGGCAGCGCCGACTCGGCGCCCTGGATAGGCGTGCCGAGATGCATGCAGGCGACCCGCTCCAGCACTCGCTTCCCGCGCAGGATTGGGCCGGGCTGCACCGCATAGGCGCCCAGCGCCAGCACCGATGGCAGCGTGAGGACCCCGGCGCGTTCCGTGCTGGGGAACCGGGCGGGATAGAGCGTCAGCGGTTTGGTCTGGCCGATCGACGCCACCACGATCTCGATCTGTCGGGTGACCGGGGTGCCGCCGGGCACCGGTTCGGCGCCCTTGTCGTAGATCGGCTTGGTCGCGTCCGACATGAACCCCTGGTTACTGGTCAATAGTGCGGTGAACGTGCCGTCGCCCTCGAAGATGGCATGC